>DIJW01000061.1 GCA_002421475.1 Thiomicrospira sp. UBA5634
ATAGTTACACATATCATTAAACACTACAATTTCGCCATGTTCAGCCAGTAATGCACGTGCATCCGCTTCGCCCATGGAGGTGATTAATGCGGCGACACGTTCGCGATCTCGTGGACAGTGATAATTCACGTCTCGCGGCGGAAAAAGCTCAACCTGTTCTTCATCGAATAAACGTGTCAACAGGGTGTGAATATCCAAATTCAATAATTCGTCATCCTTGACGGTTTCAGCTAACATCCCAATCCGTTCCCATGCATCGGCATCCGCCGCATCGGTGGCGGGCATTTTCTGTAAATATAACCCGCCGATGGCACGTTCATTCACGGCGATAAATAACCGCGAATCGAGTTGTTCGGATTGACTTAAAAAACCTTGCAGCGCGGCAATTAAGCTATCGCCTTCACGCGTGACATAGGATTGATAAAAGTGATCGGTTTGGGTGTTTTCCAAAGTCACCAAAATTTGACCATCGCCGAGGAGTTGATCAGCAGTGTGTTGTTCGCTAATCGGCGCGTTGGTTTTTGCCAGGCCTTTAATTTGTAACTGGTGATTCACTTCTACTACCAGCAAATTTACCGGGCCTTGACCCTGAACTTGTAATGTTATGCGCCCGGGGTGTTTTAAGCCATTGGCCAGTAAACAGGCAAATGCACTGAGCTCTCCTAATAAGCGCTGTAAACTCGGTGGGTAATGACGTTCATTAATCATTGACGACCAGGCCTGGTGCAATTGAATATGCTGGCCGCGAATAGCATGTTCACGAAATAAAAAACGTTGAATGGCATCGTTATTCATAAAATAAAATCCGTTATCGGTTATACGTGAAATTCGCCTTTGGCTTGCAAATCGGCGTGGTATGACGATCGAACCATTGGGCCGCTGGCAACGTGGCTAAAGCCGAGTGCATAAGCATCGGTTTCGAGCTGTTTAAATTCCTCCGGTGTCCAGTAACGTTCAACCGCTAGGTGGTGCACACTGGGTTGTAAGTATTGGCCAACGGTGAGCATATCAACTTGATGCGCGCGTAAATCTTTCAGCACTTGTATCATTTCGTCATAGGTTTCGCCCAGCCCAACCATAAGGCCGGATTTGGTTTTAACTGTCGGATGCATGTGTTTGAAACGCTGTAACAAATCCAGCGAAGCTTGATAATCGGCACCAGGCCTGGCGTTTTCGTATAGTCGCGGTACGGTTTCGAGATTATGGTTTAACACATCCGGAGGGTTTTGACTGAGGGTTTCGAGCGCGACGGTTAAGCGGCCGCGAAAATCCGGCACCAAGGCTTCGATTTCAGTCTGTGGAGATTGTTGACGCACCGCTTGAATGCAGGCGCTGAAATGCTGTGCGCCGCCGTCACGTAAGTCATCACGATCAACCGAGGTGATCACGACATATTTCAGGCGCATGGCGTGAATAGTTTTCGCCATGTGTAATGGTTCGTTGGCATCAAGCGGCTTCGGGCGGCCGTGGGTGACGTCACAAAATGGACATTTGCGGGTGCAAATATCACCCATAATCATAAACGTGGCGGTGCCGTGCCCAAAACATTCGCCCAGATTCGGGCAGGAGGCTTCTTCACACACGGTGTGTAAACCGTTGTCACGCAGAATCGCTTTGAGTTCAGCAATGCGATGAATATCTTTTGCTGGCGGTAATTTAGCGCGAATCCAGCTTGGTTTAGCTAAGCGTTCACGGCTGGGATCAGGCCGGTTTTTGAGCGATTTGGTTTTGTATTCACCTTTTGGCATCGCTTGGTTGCGCGCTTTGAGGCCACTGATTTGGTCGAGCGTAATTTCTTGATACTGTTGCATGTTTTAACCGGGCGAACGTAGGTCGCGAGCAATTTATGAGTTGTGTATTATAGGCCAATTTTTTAGGACGCGCTCAAACTGTGTTACCAGGCCTGGTTTAAGTTGTGCCATGGTGACTTGGGGTTGTATATCACTAACCTGGGTCATTTGCATGCCGTTTAAACCGCAAGGGGTGATGCGTTGAAACGGGGTTAAATCCATATCCACATTCAGTGCTAACCCGTGGTAACAGCATTGACGTTTAACTTTTAAGCCGAGTGAGGCAATTTTGGCGCCGTTGACATATAAACCGGGCGCATCGGCGCGCGCTTGGGCATGAATATTAAAATCGGCGAGGGTTTTGATACTGATGTCTTCGAGTAAATGCACCCATTGACGCACACCTAACTTTCGCCGTTTAAGGTCAATTAGCACATACATTATTAGTTGGCCGGGGGCGTGGTAGGTGATTTGGCCGCCGCGATCGCTGTGGACTAATGGAATGTCGCCAAGGGATTGCAGAATATGGCTTTGATCACCATTTAGGCCTTGGGTATATACCGGCGGGTGCTCAACAAACCAGATTTGGTCTGGCGTAGTGTCGTCTCGGTTTTGATTAAATGTTTGCATGGCTTGCCATGTGTCGACATAGTCCTGCAAACCTAAATCCTGTACTTCGATTGTCATCACCAGGCCTGGTTGTCGGTTACAAGGTCATCAGCACATCCGGGTGCTCATTGAGTTCGCCGTAAATGCCGTGAATTTGCTGAATATGGGTGGCGTAAAACTTAATTTTAACCGACACGAATCGACTGCCTTTAGAAGCATTCAGACGAATGGCCTCGCGGCTGACATCCGGCACGTGTTTTTGTGTGATGCTGAATACCAAGTCAATAAATTCATCGCAGTGTTTACCCATGGCTTTGAGTTCAAAGTCGCACGGAAATTCGATTAAGGTGTCGGGTTGTTCGGTTTTATTTAAATCGGTCATCGTTTTTTCTATCTGTTGGCAATTAATTTGCGTTAATAAACTCGGCTTTATACGTTTGATAATGCTGGTGTAAAGCTTGCCACACCAGGCCTGGTTTGCCGTTGCCGACGGGTTTGTTGTTTAGTTGAGTTATCGGTAAAACTTCTTTAATGGAGCTGCTTAACCAAAGCTCGTCCGCTGTTTCAAGTTCGTCAGCGAAAATATCGCGTTCGATAAATGGCATATGGTGGCGGTTGGCCAATTTTTCAATCACCGCTTTTGTAATGCCTGGCAAAATAGTTGCGCTATTCGGTGGTGTAATAATCTGATTGTTTTTGACTAAAAACAGGTTACTTGCCGTGCCTTCAGATACTTTTCCGTCCGGACGAATTAATATTGCATCATCCGCAC
>DIJW01000097.1 GCA_002421475.1 Thiomicrospira sp. UBA5634
TTGATTCGCCGGTGATTGCACTTAAACATTTAGAAACCAGCCCGCCAACCGTGATTGTCAGTGATATTCGGATGCCGGAGTTAGACGGATTGACCTTTATGGAAGCGATCCATGAGTTTGATAAAAACATTCCGGTCATTATTATGACTGCCCACGCCGATCTTAATACCGCCGTGCGTTCTTATCAAAGTAAAGCGTTTGAGTACCTACCTAAACCGTTTGATATTGATGAGGCCTTAAGTTTAATTGAGCGAGCCATCAAACGTCAGTTATCCGGTGGCCGCGTCAGTAAACCGCGAACCGAGTCGGCGGCGAATAAACAGCCGTTAAATATTATCGGTGCCGCACCGGCGATGCAGGAAGTATTTCGGATTATCGGTCGGGTATCACAACTTGATGTAACGGTGTTAGTGAATGGTGAAACCGGTACCGGTAAAGAGTTGATTGCGCAGGCATTACACGAGTTAAGCCCGCGTTCGTCAAAGCCGTTCGTGGCACTCAATACGGCAGCGATTCCGCGTGAGCTGTTAGAGTCAGAGTTATTTGGTCACGAAAAAGGCGCGTTTACCGGCGCGCATTCGCAACGTATCGGCCGCTTTGAACAAGCCAATGGCGGTACGTTATTTTTGGATGAAATTGGTGACATGCCGGTTGATTTACAAACCCGTTTATTACGGGTGTTAAACGATGGTAGTTTTTNNGTGCGGACGTGCGTATTGTAGCGGCAACCCATCAAAATATGGAACAGCTGGTACGAGACGGGCGTTTCCGTGAAGATTTGCTTTATCGACTGAATATTATTCGAATCAAAATTCCGCCATTACGTGAACGCCGTGAAGACATTCCGTTGTTGTTACGGTTTTATATGGGCAAAGAAGCGCAAGCGCTCGGGTTGGAAGAAAAACAGTTTGAAAAAGAGGTAGAGCGGTTTCTGGCGAACTTACCTTGGCCGGGTAATGTGCGTCAACTTAAAAGTCTCTGCACTTGGTTAACGATTATGGCACCGGGCAAAGTGGTGCATATGGATGACTTACCGTTAGAGTTGAAAAGTGGTACCCATGTTGCGGAAATGGCCAGCGGTGCAGATGATTGGCAGACACCGTTGCGTCAATGGGCGGATGCATTTTTGGCCTCGGGCAAGGAGGGGTTGCACACCAGTGCCGAACCCTTGTTCGAAAAAGTATTGATTGATGCTGCATTGCAAGCCAGTCATTTTCATCGTCAAAATGCGGCAATTTTATTGGGCTGGGGGCGTAATACCTTAACGCGCAAATCGCAAGCGCTGGGATTAGAGTAAATGTTGTGGGAGGCCTGGCAATACTTGACGACACCGGCTAGTCCGATCGTGCGGAAAATGGGGTATTTGTATGAAGCTATAGCGATGGCAGCTCGGTTAGGGCGTTGTCGTTATAGTTGGCAGCCGCATTACCAGCAATGCCAGCAAGCAATTAAACACGCGATGATGCAATGCAAGACCAAACGCAAAGCACTCATTATGGGGGCGGGATTATTGCAAGATATCCCGTTGGCTCAGTTAAGTTCCGAGTTTGAACAGGTGTTGTTGGTGGATATGGTGTTTTTAAAACAAGCGAAACAACAGGCTGCATCCTATAGCAATGTGCAATGTATTGAGTTTGATGTCACAGAAAGCATTGAGAATATGTTTCATGGCGTGCTACAGGTGACAGAACCGCAGGCCTGGTTGTCGGATGACCAAATTGATTTAGTGGTGTCGTTGAATTTAATTACGCAGTTGCCTTTGTTGCCGGTCAGTTGGTTAATGAAACAATTCCATATGGATGAACAGCAGGCAGATCAGATTGGGCAAGCTTTAATTAGCGCGCATTTGGCTTATCTGCAAAAGTTTAATGCGCCGATATGTTTAATTGCGGATCGTTTGGATCGCGAGTTTGATTCGCACGGTCAGTTAATTGATGAATTTGATTCTTGGTGGGGAGTGACACAACCAGGCCTGGTACAAAGCTGGGATTGGGAGTTAATGCCGTTTGCCGAAAGCGGACGTTTGCGGAAAAGGCGAGTGAATCAGGTCGGCGTCAGTTATTTTAATGTAGCTTAATTATTTTAGTCGTTGAAATAAAAACAGGCGCATTTGCGCCTGTTTTTCATGGGTACACGTCTGTTTTTTTACAGCGCTTCCGGGCCGGTTTCGCCGGTGCGAATACGAATAGTCTGTTCAATACTGGTAACAAAAATCTTACCATCACCGATTTTGCCGGTTTGCGCCGCTTGGACAATGGCATCAATCGCATTGTCGACCATTTCATTAGAAACCGCAATTTCCAGTTTTAATTTAGGTAAAAAATCGACCACATATTCTGCACCACGATACATTTCGGTGTGACCTTTTTGACGACCATATCCTTTGACTTCGGTTACGGTCATGCCGTGGATGCCGATGTCGTGTAAAGCATCTCGTACGTCATCAAGTTTAAAAGGTTTAATAATCGCGGTAATTTGTTTCATGATTAGAAGCCTCCCGTGGCGTGTTCATCATCAGTGTGGTTGTCGTCAGTATAACTGTCTTCTTCAGTTATGACATTCGGAAATTCAAACGCTTCACCCATTTTAATGAAACGCTCTTGTTCTAATTTGCCTAATAAAGAGAATTGGTTTTCCGGGGTAAGTAAGACCACGGTTGAACCCATATTAAAGCGACCAATTTCGTCACCTTTAGCAAAATGGTGCGGTTCGTGACGATAATCCCAGTGTTGTAAGGTTGGTGCGTAAGGTGGGGTTATTTTGCCTTGGAAAACCGTTTCCATGCTGCCGACAAAAATGGCACCGACCATTACCATACAGAAAGGACCTTGTTCAGTTTCAAACCTCAATACTAAACGTTCGTTACGTGCAAATAAGCCGGGAACTAAGCTAACCGTGCTTGGATTGACTGCAAACAAATCACCCGGAACATAAGTCATGGATACCAGCTTGCCGCTCATTGGCATGTGTACGCGATGATAGTCTTTTGGCGATAAATAAATAACAGCGAAATCGCCGTTATTAAATTGCGCCGCGTAATGAATGTCGCCACCCACTAATGCCTCAACCGTATAGTCATGACATTTGGCTTGAATCATGCGGTTGCCTTTAATTTCAGCTGACTGGCTGATGACACCATCTGCAGGGCTGACCCATACTTGTTCGCCGGGGTAAATCGGACGCGCTTCAGGTTTGAGTGCACGAGTGAAAAAATGGTTGAAGTCGGGATAGTTGTTGATGTCTTGTTCAACCGCCTCAGTAAGATCAATCTTATACAGTTTGCTGATCAACTTAATGGTTTGTTGTTTAACCCACGGCTGCTTAATTTGCATAAACCAGTGCATTCCGCTTGAAAGCATGTGCTTTGGGAGCAAGTATTGTGGAACGACTTGAACATAATCAAACAGCGACATAAAAAAACACCTTATTGTGAGTGCGAGCGAAGCCCTAAAGCACATGATTTTAAGGTATAATTCCGCAAATTTACAGGTTTAAAATAGTTAATTTTTGTTATTGCTCAGCTTAAAGGATTAAATAGCATGTCACAGGTTAAAAAAGTCGTGTTGGCGTATTCAGGTGGATTAGATACCTCAATTATTGCGAAATGGTTACAAGACGAATACAAGTGTGAAGTGGTGACATTCACTGCAGATATCGGTCAAGGTGAAGAAGTTGAGCCGGCACGCGTTAAAGCGCAAAAAATGGGCATTAAAGAGATCTTTATTGAAGATTTGCGTGAAGAATTTGCGCGTGATTTCGTCTTTCCAATGTTCCGTGCCAATGCGATTTACGAAGGTGAGTATCTATTAGGTACTTCAATTGCACGTCCGTTAATTGCCAAACGTTTGGTTGAAATCGCTAAAGAAGTGGGCGCGGATGCTATTTCTCACGGCGCGACCGGTAAAGGTAACGATCAAGTACGTTTTGAATTAGGTGCTTATGCATTAATGCCTGACGTTAAAGTGATTGCGCCTTGGCGTGAATGGGATTTAACTTCGCGTGAAAAGTTAATGGCTTATGCCGAACAAAACAATATCGAAATTGAAAATAAAAAAGGCAAAAAATCGCCTTACTCAATGGACGCTAATCTATTGCACATTTCTTATGAAGGTGGTGTGTTGGAAGATCCGTGGGCTGAGCCGGAAGAAACGATGTGGCGTTGGTCTGTGTCACCTGAAAATGCACCGAATGAGCCAACCTACGTTGAGTTGACCTATGAANNNNTTTTGTCGCCTGCCACTATTATGGCCGAGTTGAACAAAATCGGTGGTGCAAACGGTATCGGTCGTGATGACATTGTTGAAAACCGTTTTGTCGGCATGAAATCACGTGGTTGTTATGAAACGCCGGCCGGCACCATTATGCTCAAAGCACATCGTGCGATTGAGTCTATTACATTGGATCGTGAAGCGGCGCATTTAAAAGATGAAATGATGCCACGTTATGCCGAGTTGGTTTATAACGGTTTCTGGTTCAGCCCAGAACGCGAAATGATGCAGGCTGCAATTGATTATTCGCAGCAAAATGTGAGCGGTGTGGTGCGTTTGAAACTTTATAAAGGCAATGTGGTTGTGGTAGGGCGTAAGTCTGAAAACAGCTTGTTCGACGAGTCGATTGCAACCTTTGAAGACGATAAAGGCGCGTATAACCAGAAAGATGCCGAAGGCTTTATTAAGTTGAACGCTTTACGTATGCGTATTGCAGCACGCAAACGTGCGCGTAACGCGGCTAAATAAACCCTGATGGCAAATCCGACTTGGTCAGATTTAATCAAAAGCCCGGCATTAATGCTGGGCTTTGGTTTTGGTTCAGGGTTAGCGCCTAAAGCACCGGGTACGTTTGGTACTTTGTTTGGCACGTTGTTATTTATCCCGATTATTTTGTGGAGTCCGTTATTGGCGTGGGCGTTATTTATTATTGCCTTACTTGCCGGTAGTTGGATTTGTGGTCGCGCTGCAGAGTTATCCGGTGAGCACGATCACGGCGGCATTGTGTGGGATGAGTTTGTCGGTGTCTGGTTGGTGTTGTTGTTATTGCCTACTGACGCTTGGCAGGGCGAGCACCAGGCCTGGTGGTGGCTGGCGGCTTTTGCACTGTTTAGATTGTTTGACATTCTAAAACCTTGGCCGATTGGTTGGGTGGATCAACGAGTATCGGGCGGTTTTGGCATTATGTTAGATGATGTGCTGGCTGCTCTATTTGCGCTTATGGGGATATGGGTTTTTTATATTAGTGTTTCCTTTTAATGTCCTGTATAGTACGCACAAATTTTTTGATTGGAGATGAATATGTTTATTTCGTGTGAAGAGACCAAGCGTCTGATCGCTGATAAACAAGCGCAGTTGGTCGATGTTCGTACCCCTGAAGAGTTTATATCGAGTCAGTTGCCGGGTGCGTTAAATATTCCATTGCACGAGATTGATCGAGTGGCGGCACAAAAATTGGACAAAAATCGTCCGGTTATAGTGTTTTGTCGTTCCGGTCAGCGCTCGTATATGGCGCAACAGATTTTGATGGCACAAAGTTTTCCCGAGGTTCATAACATGGGACCTTATATGGCTTGGTATCAGTGTCCCGACATTTAGTTGGTTAAGATGAAGCTAGTTAAAAGCGCCTGTTGGCGCTTTTTTTATGGCTTTTTTATAGCTATTTTTAATAAGTTCCCTTATATTATTAAGGGGATAAGTGCGTTTTTTGTTCGAAAAGCACGGTTTAGGTAAATTTATTTTTTGGATGAATTATGCAGCGCAGCCTTTGGTTATGGCTAACAATTACATTAATTGGGTGGTTTCATGTTCCTGTTTCTGCTGATTCCAAGACGACGAGTTTTGATCCAGTCGTCATTCAACTCAAGTGGATGCATCAGTTTCAATTTGCAGGATATTACGCAGCCTTAGAAAAAGGTTTTTTTGCAGCTGAAGGTTTAGATGTCGAATTACGTGAACGTGATCCGAATAAAAATAATATTCTGCAAGTCTTATCCGGCGAAGCACAATATGGTGTCGCCGACAGTGCATTATTGTTATACCAGACCCATCAAGTTGGGGTGCGTATCGTTGCACCTATTTTTCAGCATTCGCCAAATGTGTTGATCACCTTAAAATCTTCAGGCATTCAAACACCACAAGATTTAATTGGTAAACGAGTCCGTTTTTATAATAACGAATCGGAAGGGTTTCCGATTATGGCGATGTTGGCTGAATATGGCGTGCTTGACGGTGGCGTAGTGCGTCAGCCGTTTACACAAGATTATGGCGTATTGGTACGTGGTGAAACCGATGCCATTTATGGTTATAGCACCAATGAACCTTTTTGGTTACGCCTGCAGGGTGCAGACATTCATATTTTAAACCCTGTGCATTATGGTATTGATTTGTACGGAGATATGTTATTTACCTCCGCTACTGAAACCGCACAAAATCCCCAGCGAGTCGCCGCTGTAAGGCGAGCGGTGCTGAGGGGTTGGGAGTATGCACTCGATCATAAGGCCGAGATTGCGCAGTTAATTTTAGACAAGTATAGCCGGCAGAAATCATTTGACGCGTTGATGTATGAAGCACAAGGTTTAGAGCAGGTCATTGCTCGGTTTACCGTGCCATTGGGCACATTGGATCGTGGTCGTTTAC
>DIJW01000137.1 GCA_002421475.1 Thiomicrospira sp. UBA5634
TCGGTCGCCAACGCCATCGCACCGCCGAGTGCATCGACCTCTTTAACTAAATGGCCTTTACCGATACCGCCAATCGCCGGATTACACGACATGGCGCCGAGGGTATCAATATTGTGCGTTAACAATAGGGTTTTCACCCCCATACGCGCCGCCGCTAACGCCGCTTCGGTTCCGGCATGACCACCGCCGACTACAATGACATCAAAATGTGTTAACGCACTATCCATAGCTTTTGCAATTCAGTAATGACAAGAAAACGGAATTTTACCACAAAGCGAAACGCGCCCAAGTGTAAGATAATAAGGCTAGTTGATTAACCCTTGCCAGCTTCGCCAAGGAGTCCGATATGTTTAAAATCATGATTTTATTTGCCGGCGCGTTATTATTCGCCGGCTGTAGCCAATTTGAAACGACGCGAAACTTTGATATTCAACCCGGTCAATTTTTTGTACTTCACCAACCGATAGAGATTCAAGCCGGTGAAGCAAGACGATTTATCCAACACGGCAAATTTACCAGTCGCACGGCATTTGATCGTCGTTCCCAACACTGTCGAATCGAAGTACGCGAATTAAGCGAAAAACCGCAAACAATTCAGCCGGAGCGCTTTGAAATCAGCCGGATAACATTTAACAGTGAACCGATTGCGCAAAGCCAGCCATTGTATTTTGCGGCGATAGGTTTTCATTTCGGCTTGAGTATTTCATTAAACGATGATGGTCCCGCTGAACAAATGGAATTAGTCGAAATTTATCTGCAATCGAGCCAACAACCAAACGTAATGCGCTTGGTTTGTGCCAGTTCGTTGAGTGATGGCAGCCCAATGGATTATCCGTACAACCAACGTCCTAATGCTAAACAAATTGCACAAATTTTGGGCGAAATCGGTCATTTTGAATAACCACCAGGCCTGGTGTGCAGGCCTTTTTAAGAAGGAAAACCCATGATTGTTTGTGGCGTAGATATTAGCGGCAATGAAGCCATTATTAGTTTATTAAAATTTGAAGATGACATTTTTCATCTGCCGCCTTGTCGCACCACACGCATCGCGTGCGTTGATCCCGACAAAAATGAAGATCTCAAACTGTTTCAAAAAACCTTCGCCAAGCTGGCAGAAGATTACAAAATTGATCACGTGGTGATTCGAGCGCGCATGAAAAAAGGCAAATTTGCCGGTGGTGCGAACGGCTTCAAATTAGAAGGGGTTTTGCAGGTTACGCCGAATTTAAATGTCAGCATCATGCAGCCAACCGAGCAAAAAGAGAATCTAAAAAAATATCCGTTGCCCTTAACTTTTAATGAAACCGGACTAAAAAAATATCAAGAACCGGCTTTTATGGCCGCGTTTGCGTATATCGCCGGTCAATATGAATGGTAACTGACCGCCGTGTACCAGGCCTGGCAGCACACAAAACCGCGCAATATTAAATATTGCGCAAAAAGTTTTTAACTTCCGCCACTTCACCGGCCACTTGTTTCACCAAACCATCCAGTTGATATTGCAAGGTGATTTGCGCACCATTCGCAAGCATACGTTCAATGTCGGCTACTTTATTACCTAACTCCTCCAACCCCACTGCATAAGACATACTTTTTAATGAATGCAACGCCGTACGACGTGTAGGCGCATTTTTGATTTCTGCCATTTTTCGCTCAATTTCAGACTGATAACTATCAAACATGGCACGATATGCATCAACACCCATTAGTTCAATGCGATTTGCGATCAACGATTGATTCATTTGTTTATCCTGTATTTTTATTGTTTTGGTTTTATCGAACGGCCGGCTTTTTCCTCCAGCGGTTTGTCCGGCCAACGATGACGTGGATAACGACCTTTCATGTCTTTAATCACGTCAAAATACGAGTTACGCCAAAAATAGGCTAAATCCGCTGTGGTTTGAATGGGGCGACGTGCCGGTGATAACAACTCAAACGTTAACGCAACCTTTCCCCACGCGAGTAATGGCGAACTAAGCTCACCAAACACTTCTTGCAGTTGAACCGACACTTTGACGCTTTGCGGCTGACTATAATCAATCGCCAGCATTTTGCCGGATGGTGCTGTATAAAACGCCGGTGCCTGTTGTGCCAAAACCTGCTGCAAATCATAGTCCAATAGTTGCTGCACTATCGCCAGCATATCGAGTTTTTGCAACCCTTTAATACTATTAATGCCGGACAAATAAGGTGCGAGCCAAACTTCAATATTCGCCGACAACCAGGCCTGGTTATAACTTGGCCAATCGGCATTAAAGCCGGCCAACCAACGCAACCGACATAACCAACTCTCGGCTTTTTCCGTCCAGGGTAATAAATCCAAGCGTGCCGCCAATACCGCTATTAATGCGGTTTGGAACTCATCCGGGTTTATCGAATCGGCGGGTTTTTCGCCTAACACTAACTTTCCTAAACAACGTTGCTCACTGGCAATTAATTCATGTTTTTTATTATCAAAACGCAAACCGATATGCGATTCGATATGCGTAGCAAAGGTTTGTTCAATCGTGGTCAAATCGAGCGGCACGGCCAAATAAATTCGGCCTTCTTGGCGTTGTCCATCGAGAGTTGCCACCGCTAACCAGGCCTGGTGACGTAACGAATCGTCTGCTTTGAGTAATGCGCCTTTGCCGTTGCTCATTACATAACGTGGCTCGTCACCTTTACGCCGTTGCGCAATCCGATCTGGAAAAGCTAATGCGACTAACGCGCCGCTAAAAGTTTGCATTTGCGCCAAACTGAGTGAAATTGGCGTTGAAAAGCTCAATTGTTTACGCCAATTGTCCGCATTTTTTAGCGCCTGTTCTACCGCACCGGTTTGAATTGCATAATCCTGTTTGGCTTGTTTACGATCTTGTCGGTAGGCCTGCAAAACCAACAGCCGTTTAATTAAATCGGCATCTTGCTCAGCACGTAAAATATCACCCTCCGCTAACAATGCCGCCAAATCCAACGCCAGCGCATGCATTTCCGCCGTTTGGTTCTGCACACTTAATAACATACGCGCCAAACGCGGATTTAATCCTAAGCCTTGAGTGGCACGGCCTAACTCAGTTAAGTTGCCATGCGGTGTTAATAAATCCAACTGCTGTAACAGGTTTTTGGCAGCCGCGTAATGGGGCGGAGGC
>DIJW01000107.1 GCA_002421475.1 Thiomicrospira sp. UBA5634
TGGTACCAGTGGTCGGACTCGAACCGACACGCTTTTAAAGGCACCGGATTTTGAATCCGGCGTGTCTACCAATTTCACCACACTGGCGTTTTGAAACGTGTGCGCATTATAGAAACCCGCCCCACCCTTGTCAAGCGACATTCTTTAAGTTTCTACAAATCTTTTATATCCGCCTAAAGTAGGCAAGCACTTAAACAAGAGCCTAACACTTTGCACCAGGCCTGGTGGTCAGATTTTTAAGATTTCAGTGTGCCGTTTAGAAAAATCGACACTGCTTGTTTAACGGTTAATTCGCACATCTTGGGATCAATCGGCAAGCCAAATAACTTTTGAAAATGCATCGGTCCTTTAATCATTTCTACAAACTGATACGCCGCCAAATCAAAATCTTCAATCACCATTGGCTGTTTTTTTGCCTGCGCACGCAGGTAAGCTGACAAAAACTGATTGATCTGCTGCGGGCCATTTTGCATAAAAATACGTTGAATTTCAGCTTGATCACTGCTGCGATCATTTAATACCAAACGATAAACCGCTACCGCATCCGGCTCCAACATTAGATTTTGCAACTCAGCTGCAAACTTGGTTAACGACGCTTCAATATCATCCGACCAAAAATCTTGCGCATGAAAACGTGAAAAAACTTCACAGGTTGCTTTTTGAAAATAGGCTTCGAACAAGCCGAGTTTATTGCCAAAAAACTTATAAATTGTGCCTAATGAACCGCCGGATCGGCGCACAATTTCGTTAATACTGGCTCCGGCATAGCCTTGCTCGGCAAATACTTCACCGGCTGCTTCAAGAATTTTTTCATGGCGCTCGTGACCACGTTTAGTTAAAGGGGATTGGCAATCACAGTTATGCATATCGTTTTCCATAATTTTATTGCGTTAATTATAGCCGATTGACGACAAAATGATTTTGACAAAAGTGTAACGAATGTTACACTATCTCAACTTTTAATCAACCTGGACGACTATTATCATGAAATACCGCCTGACAAACCGCTTCAAATTCGCTTTGGCTACCGGCCTTTTTGCCGCGTCTGTTGGTTTACAAGCTCAAACACCCCCTGCCATGCCGGTAAAAATTCAAGTCATTGAAAAAACCAATGTGCCGTTGACCTTTGATTACCCTGCTCGCGTTCAAAGCGCGAACCAAGTTGAAATTCATGCGCGTGTTAGCGGCGTACTACTTAAACAACATTATCAAGATGGCGCGGAAGTAAAAGCCGGTGAGGTGCTTTACACTATTGATCCGCAGTCTTATCAAGCTACGGTTGATCGTGCCAAAGCACAAGTGTTAATGGAACAAGCTCGCTTACGCCAAGCGGAACGCGAGAAAAAACGCGTTGAAGGTTTATATCGCCAAAAAGCCGTGTCTGAACAAGAACGTGATCAAGCCATCTCAGCTTACGAACTTGCCGAAGCAGGCCTGGTGGGCGCTCAAGCTGCCTTAAAAGAAGCCCAATTAAACCTAGACTACACACAAGTGACCGCACCTATCAGCGGTTTAACCAGTCAGCGTTTACAAACCGTTGGTAACCTGGTCGGACGTGATTATGGTCGGACGCATTTAACCAACATTACCCAACTCGATACAGTCGAACTGCATTTCTCGGTCGGTGAAAAAGAGTTTATTGAACGTTCACAGCAGTTTGAACAGGGCATTTTGCGTTATACCAACCAAAACAAACCGACTGTAAGCGTTAGCCATCTAGGCCAAACCCTACAGGGTGAGCTGGATTTCAGCGGTCATGAAGTCGAAGCTTCAACCGGCAGCATTAAACTACGCGCGCGTTTTGCAAATGCCAATAAAGTATTGTTGCCCGGTGCGTTTGTGCGTGCCGAAGTTGGCGGCATTGAAGCCGTCGATGCAATTCAGATCCCACAAAAAGCAGTGTTGCAAATTGGCAGTCAAGCATTTGTATATGTAATCCAAGACAGCAAAGCGCAATTGGTACCCATCCAGTTGCAACGTCAAGTAGACAATAGTTGGTTAGTGAGTGCAGGACTTAATGTCGGTGACCAGTTAATTATTAACAATCTGATTAAACTGCGCCCTGGCACCCCGGTTCAAGTATTACCGGAACAACCACCAGCTAATCAAGCGCCAACTAAGTCAGCTCAATAAGTCGGCCAAATATGGAGCCTTTGCATGTTTTCAAAATTCTTTATCGAGCGCCCGGTTTTTGCCAGTGTGCTGTCGATTATTATCGTTCTGATCGGCCTGTTATCCATGCGTGGTTTGCCGATTGCGGAATATCCGCAAATTGTTCCGCCTCAAGTAACTGTCAGCACCATGTATGCCGGTGCGAGTGCAGAAACAATTGCCGATACTGTTGCCGCGCCGTTAGAACAAGCGTTAAACGGTGTGGAAAATATGCTTTACATCAACTCTGTAGCCTCGTCAGCCGGCACAGTGAGCGTCAGCATCACGTTTAAAATCGGTACCAATATCAACGAAGCGATGATGGACGTGAACAATAAGGTTCAGGCCGCTATTAACCGCTTACCGCAAGAAGTACAACGTGTCGGGGTGCAAGTGAACAAACGTTCGCCGAGTATTCTAAAAGTGATCACGTTGTACTCGGATGACGGCAGTCGCGACACAGTATTTGTTGCCAACTACGGTTTAATTAATATTGTTGACGAACTCAAACGTATTCCCGGCGTCGGCGAAGTCATGCAGTTTGGTTCAAAAGACTATTCAATGCGCATTTGGTTAGACCCAAATCGTATGGCGCAATATGGTGTGACTTCCAATGATGTAGCGCTGGCGATTCGTGAACAAAACTCACAATTTGCGCCCGGACAAATCGGCCAAGAACCGCAGTATAACCCAAATGATTTCACCTACACGGTAATTACCGCCGGTCGCTTAAACAGCGCAGAAGCGTTTGAAAACATTGTGTTACGTGCCAAATCCGATGGATCAATGTTAAAAATCAAGGATATCGCCCGCGTTGATTTAGGTGCAGAGCGTTATAACTTTGATGCGACATTTAACGGCAAACCGACTGTGCCAATCGGTATCTTCCTGCAAACCGATGCAAATGCGTTAGAAGTATCGGATTTAGTCGATGCAAAGTTAGCAGAATTGGCGGCGCGTTATCCAAAAGGCATTGCGCATGAAGTGCCTTATGACACCACCACCTTCGTAAAAATCTCGATTAAAGAAGTGGTTAAAACCTTTATTGAAGCGTTGGTTTTGGTTTCACTTATCGTGTTTTTGTTTTTGCAAAATGGCCGCGCAACCCTTATTCCGTTAATCGCAATTCCAGTGTCGGTCATCGGTACGTTTATCGGGTTTGAACTGCTTGGTTTTTCGATTAACCAACTAACCCTGTTCGGTATGATTCTGGCCATCGGTATCGTGGTGGATGACGCGATTATTGTGGTGGAAAACGTCGAACGTATTATGCGCCAAGACAAACTCGGACCAAAACCGGCCACCATCAAAGCGATGAAAGAGCTCACTAGCCCATTAATTGCCATTGTATTGGTATTATCGGCGGTATTCATTCCGGTCGCGTTTATCGGCGGTTTCAGCGGTGAAATGTACAAACAGTTCGCCATTACCATCGTAGTATCGGTTGCGATTTCAGGCCTGGTGGCTTTAACCTTAACCCCGGCCTTGTGTGCCAGCTTGCTTAAAGAAGGCGAACATGAACCGCACCGCTGGTTTGGTTGGTTTAACCGGATGTTTGAATGGTTAACCAATAAATTTAGTTTTGGTGTTGCCAAAGTCATGCGTTACAGCTTGTTAAGTCTGCTGTTATTTGTCGGCTTGGGTGCGTTGGCATTCCAACAATTGCAGTCTTTACCAAAAAGTCTGTTGCCGCAAGAAGACAAAGGCACGGCGCTGGTATTAAGTTACCTGCCGCCCGCCTCGTCTTTATCGCGCACCATTGAAGTGCGTGATCAAGTGACGAATCAACTTTTGGCACACCCTGCGGTAGAATACGTCACCCATTTTGCCGGATTTGACATGCAAACCTTTGCATTAAAAACCGACTCAGCGGCCGGCTTCGTATCGTTAAAACATTGGGATGAACGTCAGTCGGATGATATGCACGTTCAATCGGTGGTCGGTCAAATGTTTGGTCAGTTTATGCGTAATGATCAAGCGTTTACTATGCCGGTGGCGATGCCAACCATTACCGGTATGAGCATGACCGGCGGTGTTGAGGGTTATATCCAAAACCGCACCGGCGAAAGTACTCAAGAACTCAGCAAACTGATGGATAAAATCGTTGCGGCGGCGAATGCGCATCCGGTATTAACCAGTGTACGCACCACTCTTTCGACCAAAACGCCGCAGTATGAAGCGATTTTGAACCGTGAAAAAGCACAAGCAATGCAAGTGCCGATTAATGAAGCGTTCGCAGCCATGCAAGCCACCTTTGGTAGTTTGTATGTGAACGACTTTAACTTGTTCGGGCGCACTTTCCGCGTCAATCTTCAGTCTGAAGCGAATTACCGTGAAAACGCTGAGAACTTAAAAGACGTGTTTGTACGTTCCCGTAGCGGTGAAATGGTATCGCTGGCGAACCTGATCGACTTTAACCGCATTACCGGTGCCGACGTGGTGGATCGTTTTAACCTGTTCCCGGCGGCGAAAATTGTCG
>DIJW01000018.1 GCA_002421475.1 Thiomicrospira sp. UBA5634
TCTTCTTTTGCACTTTGAGCCAAATAGGCAAAAACCTGCGCCGCCGTTTTGCGTGGCAAGGTGCGGAAAAATAGAATTTGGGTTTGTTTGGGTAGATCTTCTAATAACGCGGCAATGTCTTGTACTTCAATCCAAGCCATACGCTGACGCACCGCATCAAAATGTTTGGCGTTTAACAGTTCCGCCAACTCATTTAAACGGTCTTCGTGGACTTTTACGTTGTGCAACGGATCGTAATCCCAAGGATAAAACATAACCACCAGGCCTGGTTGAAGATAATGGTTATTAGTATAACCAATGGCTAGGGTGTTGGAATCCTAAAATGGTTGTTGATAACTGAACCCAAGACTGAGTGTTTCGGTATTGTCATACGCCGCCATCAACCCCCAGCTGGTTTTATTGTCTGCAAGATAACCGCTAAAAATTGATAAGGCGGTTTGATCTTCTAAGCTGCGATAAAGGCTTTGTTGATAATCGACACTCATACCGATTTGCCAACGTACACCAATATTTTTACCCAATCCGAGCGAAGCGTAACCTGTGTTTTGTATATCCGTTTGGCTGGGTTTGCCGTTTAAGTTGTAACCCACTGTGGCAAAGGTGGCGTATTGCGGATTAAGGGGTTGAAAATAATCCAGTTGAAATCCGAAGTCGTTTTCGCCCGTGCTGAGGCCTTTGTTTTCATCGCCGGTGGCGAGTTTATATTTAAGTGATAGCTGTAAACTCGGCATTTGTTGAAATGTGTAACCTAAACTTAAATAAGTATCACCTAACCCTTCAACCGTTTGAGTCGTATTGTCATCCGTTGATTGTTGTAGCCAAGCGGTTGAAACTCGGCCGAACCAGGCCTGGTCCCGATGACTGATACTGATTGGGACAGACCAAGCGCTGATGGGGGTTTGGTCGGTTGTATCGGTTTGCCCATGTAGATAAAACAAACCACTGCTAAAAAATGTTTCAGCTTGAGTTGTGGCCGTTGTTATTGTCAACACGCCAAATAAAACATAACTGATTAGACGCATTACGATTCCTTGAAAAAAGGGTAAGGAGTCGCTTTTGGGCGACTAATGTCGCCCAAAAGCACCGATGAAATTATAAATTATTCGGCAGTTGGCTGGAGTTGATTTAACTGTTCACGGTTTTGGGTTTGAGTTCCTTGCCCGGTTTGATTTTGCTCACGGTTCTGATGGCGTGGCATGGTTTGCTGTTGAGTTTGGTTCTGATGTCGCAATTGCATTTGTTCCATACGTTGTTGCATTTGCTCGGTTTGCTGTTGTTGCATACGTTGTTGGTTTTGTTGTTGCTGTTGCATTTGTGCCGGCGCGTTATTGTTTGGCCCCATCGGTGCCGCTTGCAGATTAAAAGCTGTGAAACTGAACAGGCTGATAGAAATGGCTTTAAGTAAAGTTGATAATTTCATGATTGACTCCGAGTTTGAGTTGATTGGATAAAATGGGAAAATTTCCCATGTGTTGATAATGTAAATGGGAAAATTTCCCATGTCAATATTTTTTTGTTAGAATGCATCCCATGAAAAATGCAATTACCCCCATTCCGGCCGACTCTGGCGTATTTATTAAACTCATGCGTGTGGTTTTGCGCCCACTCATCAAACTGTTATTACGTCAGGGTATTAGTTATCCGTTTTTTAGTGATTTGACTAAATCGTTATATGTTGAAGTAGCGGCAGAGTTGACGCGTGATAACGCCACCGATAGCCGAATCAGTTTATTAAGCGGTGTCAATCGTAAAGAGGTCAAACGTATTCGAGCCGATGAGCTGGTTAATGATCAATTGAGCGATGATGATACGACACACAAATTACAGCAAGCCAGTATTGGCGCACAGTTAATATCAAGTTGGTTAAGTCATGTTGATTTATTAAATGAGTCCGGTCATCCGCTACCCTTAAGCAGAACAAGCCGAGATGAAAATATCCCTTCGTTTGATAGTTTAGTGCGTTCTGTGACAAAAGACGTACATCCAAGGTCTATTTTAGATGATTGGATCAGTCGTGGTTTGGCTACACTGGATGCACAAGATCGTGTTTGTTTAACTCAACAAGCGTATGTGCCAAGTCGCGATGCGGATGAAAAACTGTTTTTTGCGCAAAAAAATCTCGGCGCGCATTTTGACGTCGTGAGTCATAATCTCGATCCGGTTACCTTGAGGCCAATGTTTGAACGTTCGGTTTATTATCACAATCTGCCGCCGGAGGCGGTGGCGGAGTTATCTTTGTGGGCGCATCAACAGTCAATGCAAATGTTGATTGAGTTAAACAAACGTGCGCAAGCCTTGGCGATTAAAGACGCAGACGGCAAAGTGGAACCAAAGACCCTGCACTTGGGCGTGTATGTGTATCGCTCAGACTTAATAAATGAGATAAAGTCATGAAGCTAATGCATTGGTTAAAAACAATTTTTATATTGCTGTTATTGGGGTTGTTGTCATGCCAATCACAACAAAAACCAACGGCTTTAACGCAGATGACGTTACCGACTGATGGTAATGGTTCGGGTATTGGCGGCACAGGTTTGATTGATAACGGTGATAGCGGCATTGGCGGAACTGGCATTATTGGCGTGATTACCGGGTTTGGCAGTATCTGGGTGAATGGTGTGCGAATTGCGGTAGATGAACAGACGCGTTTGCTCACACCTTGGGGTGATATATCTGCACAAGAGTTGGCCGTTGGTCATCAAGTGGTGGTACAAACGGAACCTGATTCGAATCGACCACTAAATAATCAGTTGCAGCTTTTAATGCCGTTAAACGGTGAAATCAGCGCGTTAAATCATAAGCAGGGATATTTTAGCTTGCTTGGACAAACGGTACATTTTTCGCCCGAAACCCAATTGGCTATCGAATTAAAAGTAGGTCAACATGTCACGGTGAGTGGGTTTTATCAAGCCGAAACTAACTGGTTGGCAACCCGAGTTGAGCCGGCTTTATCTGAAATGACCTATGTACAACAAAGTGTCGCGCCTGTTGAGTGGGCGCCAACAACACACCAATTATTGATACAAGGCTATGTGCAGTCGACTGACAACCAACAGGCCTGGTTGTCGCATGGACAGTTGGTGGTTTTGGCCGATAAGATCAAATTAAATGTTGAGCAGCTGCAAATTATGCGGCTT
>DIJW01000151.1 GCA_002421475.1 Thiomicrospira sp. UBA5634
AAAACGTGCCATTTTGGTCGATATTCATACCATCAGTTTTATTGAGCCGGCACGGTTGGCAAAGTTTCGGCAGCAACCGAGTTTGCAGCGTTTTTTTGCCGAACAAATTTTTATTGATTTAGAGCAGCAAGATTTAACAAATAGCGCGTTATTTAGAGCCTATGTTGAATGGAGTTTACGCCACCACCCGCAAATTAATCAAAGTTTGACGTTGATGGTGCGCGAGTTGCAACCTACGGAAGTGGGTTTGCCGGTCGAAATTTATTGTTTTAGTGCCGACAAAAATTGGATAAATTATGAAAAAATCCAGGCGGATATTTTCGATAAATTGCTCGCAATCCTACCGGTATTTGGCTTAGCGGCATTTCAGCGGATTGGTAGTCGAGGAGACAGTAGTTTGCAGTAGCGGATTTTATTATTGACTGTGATAAGCTGAGTGACCAAAAGGTCAGATAGGAGAGGGTGATGGGTCAACATGAATACATTCGTTTTTTTAATGAACTGCGAATTGAGGATGTGCCATTAGTCGGCGGAAAAAACGCATCGCTGGGTGAAATGTATCAAGCCTTAGCACCTAAAGGCGTGCCGGTGCCGAATGGGTTTGCCATCACCGCCGAAGCCTATCGTTATGTGCTTAAAGCGAATGGGTTGTGGGATAAATTACATCAGTTGTTGGAAGGCTTAAATCCCGACGACGTGAGTGATTTACAACGCCGTGGTCACAAAATTCGCCAGATGATTTATGAGGCTACGTTGCCGAGCGATTTGGTTGATCAAATGTTGGCAGCTTATAAAGAGCTACATCGTTTATGTGGTGAAGACATCAGTTTGGCGGTGCGTAGTTCCGCCACCGCCGAGGATTTACCCAGCGCGAGTTTTGCCGGTCAGCAAGAAACCTATCTTAATATTAAAGGTGAGGCTTCTTATCTTGATGCGTGTAAACGCTGTTTTGCCAGTTTGTTTACTGATCGTGCGATTCATTATCGTATTGATCAAGGATTTGATCATTTTAGTGTGGCGTTATCCATTGGTGTGCAGCAAATGGTGCGATCGGACTTATCCGCCTCCGGGGTGATGTTTTCGATTGATACCGAAACCGGCTTTCAAGATGCGGTGTTTATTACCGGCGCGTATGGTTTAGGTGAAAACGTCGTGCAAGGGGCGGTGGATCCAGACGAGTTTTTTGTACACAAACCGACCTTTAAAAAAGGTTTCCGTGCGGTATTAAAACGCCATCTCGGCTCGAAAAAAATCAAAATGGTGTATGCCAGTGATTCGACTAAGCTGGCGGTGCGTAACGTCCCAACCGTTAAAGCGGATCGTGAACGTTTTTGTATTTCGGATGTTGAAGTCCTCAAATTGGCCGAGTTTGCGATCAAAATTGAAGACTATTACAGCGAACACGCCGGTTATCAAAAACCGATGGATATTGAGTGGGCAAAAGACGGTTTAACCGGTCAGTTATTTATTGTGCAAGCACGACCGGAAACGGTTGAGTCACAAGTTGAAGGCCAGATATTAAAAAGTTATCGCTTAAAAACAGGTGCAAAAAATGTGCTGGTGAGTGGTCGCGCGGTTGGTGCGAAAATCGCGACCGGACGGGTGCGAGTGATTGAGTCAGTCGATAAATTACACAGTTTTAAACCGGGCGAAGTATTGGTGAGTGATACCACCACGCCGGATTGGGAGCCGGTGATGAAAGACGCGGCGGCGATTGTGACTAATCGCGGCGGGCGTACTTGTCATGCCGCGATTATTTCACGTGAATTAGGTATTCCGGCGGTGGTTGGTTGCGATAATGCCAGTGAGGTTTTAAAAACCGGTGATGATGTTACGGTGTCGTGCGCTGAAGGTGAAACCGGCTTTATTTATCAGGGTGCGTTGGACTACGAAATTATCAAAACCGATTTATCAGGCCTGGCGAAACCTAAAACCCAAGTGATGGTGAATTTGGGCAATCCTGAGCTGGCTTTTCAAACCAGTTTCTTACCAGTGGATGGCGTTGGCTTAGCGCGCATGGAGTTCATTATTAATGAAAGCATTAAAGTACATCCACAAGCCTTGTTATATCCCAAACGCATCGAAAGCGAAAAAATCCGCCACAAAATTGCCAAGCTAACTCAAGGTTATGAAAACGGTCAAACCTACTTTGTCGAAAAACTATCCGAAGGTATCGGCACAATTGCCGGCGCGTTTTACCCGCGCCCGGTGGTGGTAAGAATGTCGGATTTTAAATCAAATGAATATGCGTCGTTGTTGGCCGGTGAGTATTTTGAGCAGGCAGAAGAAAACCCGATGATCGGTTATCGCGGCGCGGCGCGTTATATCGACAGCGATTATCAATCCAGTTTTGCGTTAGAGTGCGCAGCGATTCGGCGTGTGCGTGAAACAATGGGCTTGGATAATGTCATTGTGATGATTCCATTTTGCCGTCGTGTGAATGAAGCTGAACAAGTGGTCGAGTTACTCAAACGGTATGGTTTAGAGCGCGGGCGTAAAGGTTTGCAGATTTATATGATGTGCGAAATTCCCAATAACGTATTGTTGATTGATCAGTTTGCGCAGCATTTTGATGGGTTTTCAATCGGCACGAATGACCTAACGCAATTAGTGTTAGGAGTTGATCGTGATTCAGCCAAGGTTGCTTCATCGTATGATGAACGTGATGAAGGCGTGAAGATGATGATTAAATGGGCGGTCGAAGGCGCAAAACGTAATGGCAAACACATCGGCTTATGTGGTCAAGCGCCATCGGATTATCCTGAATTCGCCGAATTTTTGGTCGAAATCGGGATTGAATCAATGAGTTTAAACCCAGATTCGATTCTAACGACCTTGCCGTTAATTTTACAAAAAGAGCAACAATAAACGTCAATTGCCGCCACCACCAGGCCTGGTGGTAATCTAAGTTATAAAAAACCACTTGGTAGTTACGAAGTGGTTTTTTGTTTTTGGGGTTTTGCTTTGTGGTAAACTACGCGGCTATTTTTAGTTGGTTTCGGGTGTGTAACCCTGTGTTTTATAAGGTAAAGCTATGACTATGTCTTCTTCATCGGCGGCGAAAGTTGCGCCAAATGCAGTGCCAAAAGATTTATTAAAATCCTTGGTTGGGGGTGGGTTGTTGATTAAAACCTACGGCTGCCAGATGAACGAGTATGACTCGGAAAAAATGGCGCATTTGCTGGAAAACACCTATGGCTTACGTTTGGTTGATACGCCGGAAGAAGCGGATGTGGTGCTGATGAACACCTGTTCGGTGCGTGAACGTGCGCAGGAAAAAGTATTTGATGAGCTGGGCAAGTGGCGTAAATGGAAAGAAGAACGTCCGCATCGCGTGATTGGGGTCGGCGGTTGTGTGGCGTCGCAAGAAGGTAAAGTGATTCGCCAACGCGCGCCGTATGTGGATGTTATTTTTGGCCCGCAAACGTTACACCGTTTACCGGCGATGATCAGTGATTCATTAGCGCAACGCAGTGCTAGCCATAATAACCGCGCTAAAGCGGTAATTGATATTTCGTTTCCGGAAATTGAGAAGTTTGATTTCTTGCCCAAGCCGGAGTCTAGCGGCGTGTCGGCATATGTGTCGGTGATGGAAGGTTGTTCAAAATATTGCACCTTCTGTGTGGTGCCTTATACCCGTGGCGAAGAAGTCAGTCGTCCGTTTGAAGATGTGTTGGCGGAAGTGCGCAGCTTGGCGCAGCAGGGTGTGCGCGAAGTGAATTTATTAGGCCAAANNNNCATTTGTCGATTCTGATGCATGCGGTGCGTAATATCGACGGTATTGACCGCATTCGTTATACCACTTCGCACCCGAATGAAATGAGCAGCAATATTATTCAGGCGTTTGCAGAGCTTCCTGAGTTGGTATCGCATTTGCATTTGCCGATTCAGTCGGGTTCGGATCGTATTTTGGCGTTAATGAAACGTAATCATTTGGCGCT
>DIJW01000085.1 GCA_002421475.1 Thiomicrospira sp. UBA5634
AGCACGCCGTTAAGTTACCTTGAGCACGTGATGGACAAAATCGACATGATTTTAATTATGTCGGTAAACCCTGGTTTTGGCGGTCAGTCATTTATTCCGCGCGCTTTAGACAAACTACGTGCGGCACGTAAGATGATTGATGAAAGCGGTCGTGATATCCGTTTAGAAATTGACGGTGGTGTAAAAGCCGAAAACATCGCTGAAGTAGCAGCGGCGGGTTGTGATACGTTCGTTTCGGGTTCAGGTATTTTCGGTAAAGCGAATGCAACTGATCCAAACCGTTATGACACCATTATCAAACAAATGCGTGCTGAGTTAGCTAAGGCTTAAATTGCTGGCGTTTAATTTAACTACGAATATAGATGCCCTGCGAGTCTTGTTTGAAACGCGTAGCCTTTGTGCTCCAGCGACGCCTCTTTTTGCAAAGCAAAAAGCCGAAGCAGTCGGGGCACAAGGCGAAAGCGTTTTGGCATGACATGCGTAAAGCACGCAGTGTCTTCGTGGTTTAAAAAGAGAATTAAAAAATGACACAAAAAATAAAACCTGGCTTCGTTTTAATTGATTTAGACGGTACGTTGATCGACAGCGTGCCGGATTTGGCGTATTGCGTTGACGAAATGATGAAACAACTCGGCATGCCGGTGCGTGGCGAAACTGCGGTGCGTGATTGGGTGGGTAACGGCGTTGAGCGTTTAACCCGTCGTGCGTTAATTAATGCGGTCGATGGCGAACCGGATGAAGCCTTGTTTCAAAAAGCCTACCCGATTTTTTTAGAATTGTATAAACACAATACCTCTCAACGCAGTTGTGTCTATGACGGCGTCAAAGAAGGTCTGGAGTGGATGTTGGCTAACGGCTATCGTTTGAGCTGTGTGACCAATAAAGCCGAAGCCTTTACGATTCCGTTGTTGAAAGATAAAGGTTTGCACGACTATTTTGAGTTTATCGTTAGCGGTGATACCTGCGCGGAGAAAAAACCGCACCCGATGCCGTTATTACATGCCGCTAAGTTGATGGGTGTTGAACCTGACAATGCGTTGATGTTGGGCGATTCAAAAAGTGATGTGAAAGCTGCACGCGCGGCCGGTTTCCATATTTTCTGTATGACTTACGGTTACAACCACGGCGAAGATATTCGCAACTACTCACCGGATGTGGTGATGGATTCGATGGTCGAATTGGCGAATTACTTAGAGTCAAAATAAAGGCAAAATAACTTCCATGAACCAAGCCCACTTTGATCAGTTAGCGCAGCAAGGTTATAGCCATGCGCCAGTGATGCGGACGGTATTGGCTGATTTTGAAACACCGTTGTCGGTGTATTACAAATTGGCGAATGCGCCCTATTCTTATTTGTTTGAATCAGTTCAGGGTGGTGATAAGTGGGGGCGTTATTCGATTATTGGTTTGCCCTGTAAAACCCATATTCGGGTCGAGGGTGAACAAATTAATGTGTTACGTGATGGCGAAGTCATTGAGCATCAAGTTGCCAGCGATCCTTTAGCCTGGTTAGAAGCGTACCAAACTCAATTTAAAGTTTTGGATCAGCCTGAACTGCCTAAATTCTGCGGTGGTTTGGTCGGTTATTTTGGTTATGACACCGTGCGTTACGTTGAGCCGCGGTTAGCGAAAACCCAGCCTGAGCGTGATGATATTGGTGCGGCGGATATTTTGCTGATGGTCTCGCATGAGTTGGTGGTGTTTGATAACTTGAGCGGTCAAGTGCACGTGATTGTGCAAGCGGATCTTAAGCAACCGAACAGTTATTTAAAGGCGCAACAGCGTTTAGATGCCTTGGTAGGGTTTTTGGCGTTACCATTTGAAAAACCGAGCAGTTTTCCGGCGACAACCGAAGTAGCGGAAGCGGACTTTGTATCGAGTTTTGGTGAACAGGCCTTTAAAGACGCAGTCGGAAAAGTGAAGGAATACATTTTGTCGGGTGATGCCATGCAGGTGGTGTTGTCGCAACAAATGTCGATTGAGTTTAACCAAGAACCGCTGGATTTATACCGTGCCTTACGTTTCCTTAACCCTTCGCCTTATATGTTTTACCTCAATCTTGACGATGTTCAGATTGTCGGTTCTTCGCCGGAAATTCTAGTGCGATTGGAAGACAATATCGTTACCGTAAGACCCATTGCTGGAACACGTCGTCGTGGTACGGATGTCGAAAAAGATTTGGCGCTGGAGCAGGATTTATTAAATGATCCGAAAGAAGTGGCCGAGCATTTAATGTTGATTGACTTGGGGCGTAATGATGTTGGCCGTATTGCCCAAGTCGGTAGTGTGCGTTTAACCGAAAAGATGGTGGTCGAACGATATTCACATGTTATGCATATTGTGTCGAATGTCGATGGTCAATTACAACCAGGCCTGACGCCGTTAGAAGTGTTGCGTGCAACTTTTCCGGCTGGCACAGTTTCCGGTGCGCCGAAAATTCGCGCGATGGAAATTATTGATGAGCTAGAACCGGTTAAACGTGGCGTATATGCCGGTGCGGTTGGATATGTCGGTTGGCATGGCAATATGGATACCGCGATTGCGATCCGCACCGCCGTGATTAAAAACGGTCGTCTGTTTGTGCAAGCTGGAGCGGGCATTGTGGCCGATTCGGTGCCGCAATCTGAATGGGATGAAACCATGAATAAAGGTCGTGCGGTGTTCCGTGCGGCACAATTTGTTAGTCAGGGCATGCACACTGAACGCCCCGCTAACCCACATCGTTAGGATGCCGTTATGTTATTGATGATAGATAACTATGATTCATTCACCTATAACCTGGTGCAGTATTTTGGTGAGTTGGGTCAAGAGGTGCTGGTGCATCGTAATGACCAAATCACGATTGAACAGGTTGAGGCACTTAAACCTGAATTTTTGGTGATCTCTCCCGGGCCTTGTACCCCGACCGAAGCCGGTATTTCGGTGGCGGCGATTAAACACTTTGCCGGTAAAGTGCCGATTTTAGGTGTGTGTTTAGGCCATCAGGCGATTGGACAGGCGTTCGGTGGCAATATCATTCGCGCTAAACAAGTGATGCACGGCAAAACATCGCCGGTTTTTCATCATAATGTTGGCGTATTTAAAGACCTGCCAAATCCGGTGGAAACTACCCGTTATCATTCGTTAGTGATTGAGCAGTCAAGTTTGCCGAATTGTTTGGAAGTGACCGCGTGGACACAAGATGCGCAAGGCGGTTTTGATGAAATCATGGGCGTGCGCCATAAAACGCTGCAGATTGAGGGGGTGCAATTCCATCCTGAATCGATTTTGACCGAACAGGGTCACAAAATGCTGCAAAACTTTTTACANNATAGCATGGAATTAGCACAGGCGCTTAATCGGTTATTACGCCGCGAAAATTTAACCGGCGTTGAAATGCAGTCGGTAATGCAAACCCTGATGTCAGGACAGGCGACCGATGCACAAATCGGCGGGTTGCTAATGGCTTTGCGCATGAAAGGCGAAACCATTGAAGAAATTGCAGCGGCGGCGCAAGTTATGCGCACCTTGTCAAC
>DIJW01000130.1 GCA_002421475.1 Thiomicrospira sp. UBA5634
AATCCGATTAAGCCGTGAGCTGATGTATAATCGCCTGCATGGCAAATTCACTTAAATACAATCTGTTTGATCAACTCGCACAGGTCAGCAAAGCGCTAGGGCATGCCAATCGTTTGATGATTTTGGATGTGCTGGCGCAAACCGCCTGTGATGTGGAAACCCTGCATAAAAAACTCGGTTTAAGCATTGCGAATGTATCGAAACATTTACAAACCCTCAAACAAGCAGGCCTGGTGGTCAGCAAGCGCGACGGCCAACATATTATTTATGCCTTGAGTGATCCGAGTGTGTTTCAACTGATTGTCAGTTTGCGTGACGTCGCCGAAAGTCAGTTAGATTCGATGCAAACGTTATTGCTGGAACACCTCAAACCCAACACGCCGTTTGAACCGATTTCGCTTAAAGCACTCAAAGACAGCAAACAACCTTATACCTTGCTCGATGTCAGACCGGAAGATGAGTTTATCTCCGGCCATATTCCCAATGCGATCAATATTCCGATTGAACAACTGCCGCACAAAATCAACCAACTGCAAACCGATCAAACGCTGGTCGTTTATTGTCGCGGGCCGTATTGCATGTGGTCGCAACAAGCGGTCGAAGCATTACAACAACGCGGCATTCAAGCCAAACGTCTCACCGACGGCTACCCCGAATGGCAAGCCTCCATTCAGTAATACCTCAATAACACTTAGCTAGCATAACCACCAGGCCTGGTGCCACTGGCATAAAACCCATAACGGGGTTATTATTGCCCCTATTTCACAATAAACAAACATAAACAGGCCTCGCACCATGTCTTTATCTATCCGCGATATGCGCAAAGCGATCAAATACCCATTCAAGTTTCATCAACAACTCACAATAATGGAAAGTTAGCAGTGCGATTTTCTCAACGAAAGAAGTTAAGCCCGATCCGTGAAACTATTCAAAATGAAGGAATGGACAACGCGCTACGAAACAGATTATGGAATTTGATTATTAAGAGCTTCGATGACCAAGCACCAAAAAACTTTTTTGGTAAAGATTCTGCAATAAACTGCTTAAAGCCTTACTGGCAGGACTTTTTTAAACTCCCAGTTGATGACATTCCTTTCAATTTTAATGATGCTATCAAATCAATAAGAAACTACTTCTTTAACTCACAATGGTTTCAGGTTTACGATTTCATGGAATTTAGTGCACAAGTAATCCCATTAAACCTTGCCAAACAATTTATTGATGATTGCAACTTTGTGCTTGAGCAAGAAATGTCGGCTTACCGGTTTGTTGGCAATCAGTTAACCGATATTACCAGCGAAGAGGAAATTGAAAGTATTGAAGCCGCACTCAATTCGGATGATCAATTTAACGGCGCTAAACAACACCTTCATCAAGCGTTAATGCACCTTTCCAACCGCATCAACCCTGATTTCCGAAACTCGATTAAAGAGTCAATTTCGGCGGTTGAATCTTTATGCAAAGTTATCACGAACAACCCCAAGGCAACTCTGGGCGATGCGATAAACAAAATGAATGAATTAAAAAGTTTTCATCCTGCACTTACTGGTGCTCTCAATAAACTCTATGGCTACACCAGTAATGCTGATGGCATTCGCCACGCTTTACTTGATGAAACCAGCATCTCTTATCACGATGCCAAGTTTATGCTGGTGTCATGTAGTGCATTTATCAATTATTTTATTGGGATTTTGAGCGATAGTAATCAGCTATCAACTGACGTATAAAGCAAGGAATGCAGCCCCATGCAACTCTGTTACTTTGACGAAAACAAACACTCGGCTGAAAACCCCAATTTTTGGATTGGTGGTTTATTTATTCCAGAAAATCATGCGATTGAATTTGAAAGTACGCTGTCAGATATTGCGTTTAATTTTTTTAGCTCACGAACCATGACCGTCCATTCTGAATTTCATGCCAAGGATTTGTTTCATGGAAAAGGCAACGCAAAAAAACGTCAGCTAGATGAGCGTGTAAGGGTATTTCAAGAAATTACACAGTTCATTTGTGATAACCAAATTCCGGTTCGCATGGTAAAAATCGATGTTGTTCGCCACAAATCCCGTTATGCCCATCCTATGCCTGAATATCATCTTGGCTTAATGTTGATGTTGGAAAGTTTTGCGCATTATCTCGATTCAAAAGACGAAATCGGACTTGTTTTTGGGGATTATGAGTCTGATGAGATGACTAAAGCCGTGGTGGATTTTTCGGAATATAAATCGGATGGTAAAACACCGATGTATTTTGGTCGACCGCTTGGTCGAATTATTGATACGGTTTATTTTACTCAGTCACACCACAGCCGGTTTTTGCAAGTGGCTGATTTATTAGTCTATATGGCTGGCCGTTATGAAGGAAAAACAGAGGTTGCCGACAAGTGGCATGAAATTGAGGTTAAAGCCTGTTGGGAAAAAATAAAGGCCAGTACTGATTTTGTTATCAAGCACTGGCCTTAGCGTTTGGAACGACCGACTCTTTGTAGAGTAGCCCGCTTATAGGAACGAGCGTTAGGTCGCTGGGGTGAATATTAACAAAACTCGATGCTAATCACAACCTTGCTATTAAACCACCAGGCCTGGTGGTTGGTTGTTATGTGTTTTTAGCTTTGTCGTCACAACCGCAGTTTGAGCCGCTGCAGCCGGTTTTTTCGGCGGCTTCTTTCGGTGTATCGCAAACCACACCGCAGGCGACACATTCACCGCGCGCGTTTTTAAACATCGGGCAAAAGCCGCTGAAGCTGGCTTGAATTGCATTCGCAGCCATTACCAACATAATCCAGAAAATCCAGTTTTCGGTTAAATTGATTTGGCCTAAAAAGTGCGCCACGACAATGAGTACCACCATCATGATGGCAAAAAATCGTAATGGTCGATTGCCTTTAACAACACTGCTCATGATTCACTCTCCTATTTAATTGGACGTTGTTTCAACCGCTTTATTTTAGCTTTTTTGGCCTTTAGTTTCAGCACCAGGCCTGGTTTGCTCGGTTTTTTGGTGATGTTGACGCGCAGCGCGATAAAGCTGCATAAATTCGGCTTCACTCATTTCAAAGTAGCCATGCATTTTTTCGCTGGCGTAAACCAAATCTTCATGCGTTATGTCCGATCGTTTTTCAGGTTGTGCTTGCGTTTTATTGAACACGACATAGGGATAACGTCGCCATTTAAACGGTGCGTTAAACAGGATCGCAGTGCCGAGTAAAATCAATACGCTAGGTAACAAACTTAGCCACAACAAACTCCAGCCGAGGGTTTCGACCTCAACAGTGCCTAATGCAATAAATAACGCCGTTGCGCCACCCGGTGCATGACGCGCTTTGAACAGTAGCATAAAAAACAAGGTGCTCGTAACGGCAATCGGTACGGCAATCATCGGGTCACTAAAAAACGTCCAACTTGCCAAACCGCAAATGCCGGCTATCATTTGACCCGCCAATAACGCCCAAGGCTGCGCCATCGGAGCGTGCGGTGTTGCAAACAAAATAATCGCACTTGCACCCATCGAGGCAATCACAAACCAGGCGTAAACACCGTCACTTAACCAACCCATCGTCAGTACCAACACCGTCATGGCGACAAGCACACCACTGACCGATAATAAAACCTCCGATAGATGACTGGATTCGAAAGAAAAAGCTGATTTAAGTAATTGCATCATAGTGTATTTCCTCTAATTTATCGTTCGCCCACTGAACGTAATAACTTGATTTTTATATTTTTTTACAACATCTAATCGGCTGGTTTTTTGACAAGCCTATTATTATTTGCTAGGTTTATAACTGTGTTAATCCGCAAGACCGTACAAATTTTTTTGGTCAAAAGGGGGTCATCATGTTTTATAAATTCGGTATTTTAAGTGCATGCTTGTTGGTATTTATCTCAAGCCAAGCCGTCTCTGCTGATGAGTTAAAGGTAAAAATCAGCCCACAATTGAGTTCAGTTACGGTTCAACATAACGGCAAGGCCGTCACCATCCAACGTATTCAAGATCCTAAAAACACGATCGTTGACGATTATGCTTTAACCTCTCGTACTTGCCCGCCATTTTGCGTGCAGCCGATGCAACTCGCGCCCGGCGTAACCACCATTGGTGAACTTGAGCTGCTCGACTTTTTACAACGTAAATCTAACGGTGATCAATCTATCTTAATCATTGACTCACGTACGCCGGATTGGGTTGAAAAAGGAACCATTCCAAATGCTACTAATTTGCCTTGGACAAAACTTCATCCACAGTCTGCCGGTTATGAACCGATTGAGGTAGAAGGCATTCTCACCCAGCAGTTTAATGCTCGCGTTAGCGAGGGCATTTGGGACTTTGCGAATGCCAAAACCTTGGTTTTTTTCTGTAACGGCCCTTGGTGTGGCCAATCACCTGCCAATATCCGTTCACTGATTAACTTAGGTTATCCGGCGCATAAAATTTTTTGGTATCGTGGCGGTATGCAGGCCTGGCACGGTTTGGGTTTAACCACGGTTAAACCCTAAACTGATTTACACCACCTGGCCTGGTTGGGAGAAGACGTAATGCCTCATCAAACCATTTTTCTGCCTAATACCCTCGCTGCTTGGCAAAACCAAGCACTTCTGACGGCCTGAAACATACATTAACTGCTGAGTTAAATCAGCTCGATAAAACCCAACTGCCCTTACAACAAGGTTTAACGCAGGGCAATTGGGTGGTCGAACAACCGATTCAACTGATGATTTTGGATCTACAGTCGAATACTGAATTTCTCACCATAAAAGCCCTGATTTTTTATAGCAGCTTGAATGCGGGAAGTTGTTGCGAAAATGACCCTACACCGCTTTGTGAGCTGCCTGAAAACATCACATTACAGCTGCAAATTTCACGACAGGATGCACGCACGCAAGTCGATTTATTAGCCGACTAACCCTACTGCGTGCGCTGTCTCAAGTTCAACCTAATGAAAAACCGGTAGCTGCGTTGAAATGTCTGTGACGAAAATTTCGTGGCGCACCTGCGGCGTCACAATATCGCTCAAATAAAACTGAGCAAGATGCGCCAGATAACTCTCTTGCGCTTGGTACAAATAGTTTTTCAAGACACACGCATTTTCAATCAAACACACCGGTTCATGACAATTCACCGGGCTTAATGTCACTTCCATCAACTCCACCACTTCGCGCAAGTTAATTTGGTTACTCGGCTTAGCCAATTTTAAGCCGCCACCTTGACCCCGAACTGACTCAATTAACCCGCTATTGGCCAGTTTTTGCACGATCTTCATCACATGGCTGCGTGAAATATCAAAACGCGTGGCAATAAGGTGAATTTGCGATAAATCTTGTGCCGGTTTCGAAGCCAAGTAGATCAACACGCGAAACGCAAAATCCGTTTGTTTTGTCAGTTGCATAACCATCCTCATGCTGAATTTAGTGATCATTATAGTTGACAGTTGACCAAATATTCAAATAACATGCACCTTTCAAAGATTCATCCAATATGAATCTTAATTTTCGGGTCGACCAATACCTATAGTTATGGCTTGTATAACGACCTTTAGACCACCTTACAATCGAAAGAGTATTAAATGTTAACTCCTCAAATTATCGAAACCGTTAAGTCGACCGCGCCTGTTTTAGCTGAGCAAGGCGTAAATATCACCAATCTGTTTTATCAAAAACTGTTCAAAAACCATCCTGAACTTAAACATGTGTTTAATATGGCGAACCAAGCGCAAGGTGAGCAATCGAAAGCCTTAGCGGAATCGGTATTTATGTACGCCAGCCGAATTGATGAGCTGGAAGCGCTGGGGCCGATGGTTAAACGTATTGCCCATAAACATGCGAGTTTGCATATTCAGCCGGATCATTATCCGATCGTAGGTAAATACCTTTTGGAAGCCGTTCAAGAACATTTGTCGCTGCCGGAAGACCACGAAATTTTAAAAGCTTGGGCGGTGGCTTATGCCTTTTTAGCCCAGGTCTTTGTGGATACCGAAGAACAAATTTATGCAGCCAATGAAGAAAAAACCGGCGGCTGGCGCGGTTTTAAAGCGTTCAATATTTCGCGCATCGTCAACGAAGGCGAGTCGGTTAAATCCTTTTATTTGATCCCGGAAGACGGTGAGTTAGTTGAATTTGAGGCCGGTCAATATTTAGGCATCAAACTGAAAGGCGAGAAAGGGGGGTTTGATGAAATTCGCCAATATTCAATTTCAAATGCGCCGGGCGAACCCTACTATCGCATCAGCGTTAAAACCGAAGCGCACTCTGCGAATCATCCTGGGCAAGTTTCTAACCGGTTACATCAGGCTCAAGTTGGTGATCAAATTTGGGTACAACCCCCAACCGGTGAATTTGTCGTAAAAAATCAAGATAAAGCAAAGGTGTTTATCGCCGGCGGTGTCGGGATTACGCCTTTATTGAGTATGTTGACCGATCAATTGAATAGAAACCCAAATCAGGATTTGCGTTTTATTCAATGCGTTAAAGATCAGTCACATCACATAATGAAAAACGAAATTAGCTTACTTAAACACAAATACGGTTTTGAGTATTTAAGTGCGTATGAATTTGGTGAGGGCGCAGACCACCAAGGCTATTTAACTCCGGCTGTTTTGGCAAAATGGTTACCGAATACTCAAGCGGATGTTTATTTCTGCGGCCCGAAACCATTTATGACATCTATTTATAACATCTGTAGTGCGCTAGGTTTTGCACCGGAACAATTACATTACGAAGTGTTTGGCCCAACAACCGCTCTCAACTAAAAAAAAGATTTGAGTCGACAATGCCGACTCAAATCTCATTACATAACTTTATAACAGCGGATTTATTTTAATGCTTTGGTTAATTTAAACCTGCCAACTGCTTGCTGCATACGTTGGCCGTTTTGTTTTAAGGTTTCAGTATTGGCAGTGGTTTCTTCAACCAATGCAGCATTTTGTTGCGTTGTGCTGTCGATGCTGCTAATCGCAATATTCACTTGATTAATGCCATGCGACTGGTCTTGCGCGGATGTTGCAATACCTTCTACCAATTGGCTGACCGAGTCAATTCCAGAATTGATTTCGTCTAATGCCAAACCCGATGCCTGTACCAATTCCGAACCACTGGTGATTTGTGCTGTAGTATGGTTAATCAGTTGTTTAATATCGTTGGCGGCGGCGGCCGATTTTTGCGCCAAACTACGCACCTCACTCGCCACAACCGCAAACCCGCGGCCATGATCTCCCGCACGCGCTGCTTCAACCGCCGCATTCAGTGCCAATAGATTGGTTTGAAATGCAATCGAGTCAATTAAACCAACAATGTCACCAATTTTTTGACTGGCTTCACGAATCCCTTGCATCGCGCCGATGGTCTGCTGCATCACTTGCACGCCATTTTGCGCTTTGGTTTTTAACTGCACCGACAGTTCGCTGGCTTCATTGGCATTGGCCGCTGCTTGTTGTACCGAACTGGTCATCTCCTCCATACTGGCAGCCGTTTCTTCCAAAGATGCCGCTTGTTGTTGCGTGCGTTCATTTAAACTTTGGATGCCTTCATCTACTTCGGTTGAAACATGCCCAACCTCTTGCGTGGCGCGTTGAATTTCTTGCATGGTGTCACCCAACGCACTCACCGCTTGATTAACCGCTTGACGCAAGATTTCCAATTCCCCGCCCAACTGTGTATTGGCCTGCACGGTTAAATCACCTGCTGCCAAACCTGTCGCCACTTGATTAATCTCTGTAATCGCACCTTCTAAAGCCGATAACGAGCGATTCATATTATCAGCTAAATTTTTAAAGCTGCCTTTAAGTTCTAGATTGATACGTTCTTTAAAATGACCTTGCGCTAATTTCGTCATCACTTGCTCCATGGATTGCATCGCTTGATCCATGGTAGCTAACGTACCATTGACGGAGTCTCTTAAATTTTCCGGGACACGTTGATCCATGCGCACCGTGAAATCACCATTCGACAAACCGGCCATCACTTCGTTTAAGGCCTGCATGGTTTTTTCGACACTATCGGCGGCATTGTTTACCCCTTGTTTGAGGGTATCCATGTCACCGACTAACGGATCCACGACGCGATGATTAAACTCACCAATCGCGATTTGCTCCATCACCTCGCTCACCGAAAATACCGAGCGCTCCATATTACCGATCATATTATCGAACGCATTGGCTACATCAGTCAGCTCATCGCCGGTATCTTTTAGCCGAACGCGATCAGACAGTTGGCCGGACTCAATGATTTCGCCAACCACCCGATTGATTTGACGCAACGTACCGACAACTGACTTGAACACTTCATAACCGATATACAACGACAAAAAGATCGCTAAAAATACAGACACTAAAGTCCAGAAAAACACTTGCGTTTTATGTTGTGCCTTGGCGGAGGTCATCACTAAAATGTCACCATTTAACTGCACAACCAGGTCATTTAATAAGTCGATTTTAGTGGTTTGAACCTCAAACCACTGCGGCGCAGATTGGTTAAACTCGCCGCGTAAATTTTGGCGATACACCACATCACGGAAGGTTTGCGCACGTTTAAATTCGGCCGAGTTTTGTAACTCGTTAAACGCTGCCACCAGGCCTGGTGGCGCATAATCGCGGAAGGTATTGGCGTAACTATCTTGGTTACCCACCAGCGTGACAAATCGTTCGTAAAAACCCTCGCCAAACCGATTGGCCGCAAAGGTATTCGACAATACTGCGCGCTCAATACCGGCAAGTTCCTTTACTTGCTCGATACTCTGCAACGCATACAAAATTTTGCCGACTTCGGGATCTATCGCAGCACGGCTCATTTGACTGGAAAGTTGAATCAGTAACCCTGCCAGCCGACTGTAATTTGCAATTGCATCGGCGGATTTAATACTCAAACTATCAATTTTTGGACGCGCTTGTTGCACAATCACCAACTGTTTAACAATATCGCCCATCAAATCTTTCAACTCAGCCGTTACCAGGCCTGGTTGTTCGGTTAATAAATGCTCTAATGCTTGCTGTGTCGTATTAAATGCTTGGCGCTGTGCCGGTAAGTCATTGGCAAAGTTTTTACCCTGACTGCCCAAATAACCGGCGGACATGCCGCGTTCTTTTTGTACCTCATGGGTTAACTGACTGGCCAAGCTCAACAATGTCATTTGGTTATTACTTAAATCATAAGCATTTTTGTAATCCATATTTTGTTTGAGTGTCAGTGCACCTAACACCACACCCAATAACAGGATCGGCAAAAATGCCATCAGAAACTTATTCGCCACACTCACCTTAATGTGACTGAATAACGACAAACGTTCACGCCATGACATTTTAGTGGACACTAGATGTCCGCCACATAACTTCATTCGACCGGCTGCAATTTCCCGATAGGCAAATTCGCCATCTTTAATCTGTTCGGTTGTCGCAGCACGTCTTACCGAAATGTAGCCGGTTATTTTGCCGTTTTCAAAAATCGGTGACGCGTTGGCCACCACCCAATAATGGTCACCATTATGTGCGCGGTTTTTAACAATTGACTGCCAGGGTTTACCGTGACTTAACGTCAGCCACATATCACTAAATACCTGCGACGGTGTGTCGGGATGTCGCACAATACTGTGCGGTTGACCAATCATTTGCTCATGAGAGAGGCCGGAAATCGTACAGAAATCCGGACTGGCCGATACAAGAATACCTTGCGTGTCAGTACTGGTACTTAAAATATAATTAGCCGGAATACTGATTTGCTTACCGGTGACAAAGGATTGAGACATTTTTATCCCTCTTAAAACGATTAAATTGAACTTGCGGGGGATTGTAGCGCCTTCTTAATCTCGAGACCTAGCCGACCAGACCAAAAGAATTTAATGCCTTCACAAGTAATAATCCAAGCTCACAAAAAAACGATCATTGTTTTTTAACGCTTGCCACAAGGGATGATCACCACCGTGATAATCAATATAACCGAGGGTCAAATTGATATGATCATTGAGATCATAGTCCAACCACAGACGCTGAAAACCGCCCAGTTCCGCTTGTTCACCGAGTAAAGAAGCTAAATAACTGACAGTTGCTCGATCCCGATCAAAGCTATAACTGATGCGCGCCGCGGTTTGCCAATTATGTTCCATTACCGCATCAGGTAAATTGGCCATCTGGGGCTCATAGTTTTGAATATAACGATCTGCCACTTCAAGTGAGAAGGTCCAATCGGGAACAGACAAGTAGTCATAACCGATTAACCAGTCGAGTCTGGTTTTTGATTGCGTTGTGGTGTTGTATTGCAAATCTGACAGCTGCGCGATTTCGGTTTTGATCAATCCACCGCCCAAACTAAAATTAGCCGCCGCGCCGAGCATATTAATCAAGCCATATTCTCGGGCGGTTTTATCGGCATTAAAAACCCATCGACTGTCTTGTACGCGTGCGGCGTACAAAGACACATCCCAACCACTAAAACGCGCTTCTGCCGAAGCCGCCAAGGTCGTATCAAACTGCGATTGTTGACTATCCACTTTTGGAAATTCAAATCCCGGCGGAAAAGGAAAAATCGAAACCGGTAAAAATTCACCGTTTATCGCCGGCTCTTTGGGTGGCCGTTGTTCATGCAACGCTAATAATGAAAACGCCCAATCTGATTCATAACGCGTCAGCTTGGTCGCCAGGATCGGCAAACGTAAGTCTTCAATATCCACCAGGCCTGGTTGTCGGTTATCCAGCGGGTTAATAACATCGGTGATCCGAATGGAATCGGATTTGCCCCAAACGACAATTTGACGGCCAATTTTAACATCCGTCTGTTCACTGATTGATCCGAGTGCGTAAGCTTCAAACAACTCCAGCTCTGACTCTTGTGTTTTTAACACATCCGCCGGGTAGTTATCTCGACCGTTGAATTGATACACGCCATCATAAAATCCATTAACGCCCAACTTCGCTTTCCAGTTTTTTGTTAACTCAATATCGGCTTCAATGCGGGTTTTAAACTGTAGCTGTTGTAATCCGCGCCAATCAGTTGCGCCCGATGCCGGCGCGTTATGCGCGGTGGTCAGCTGACTATTGAGTCCGAACATACTGCGTAATTGCACTTTGCTCGGGCTGGCGGCGATAACCGTTTGCGCCACTTCAGACGGTGCCGAATCAAATCCTGTTAAGGCTTCATCTAAATCAGTCGATGCGGGTTTATTGTCAAATCCCCCCAAGGCATCATCCAGTTCATTGTTGGCCCATATCGAGTTCGATCCGAGCATCAGCGCCAGTGTTAAACCAGCACGGGTCACTAGGTGTTTACGACTCATGTTTATAATCCGCGCTCAATCTGACGCACACTAAAAAAACTGTCATCCAAGGCTTGATTAAACTTCACCTCATTAAAATGCATCAAGGTAGTGTGAAGCGTGACTTTGTCTTTGGTCGTGCGCATTTCAATTTCGGTGGCAACCCAAATACCCTCAATCTGTTCTAACTTTTTTACATCCATATATTTACGTTTGCCGTCTGTTTGAAAATGAATCGCACGGATCACTACAAAATTATCTTGGCGAACAAACATATAGGATTTGTCGTAACCGGTTTCACGACGCACTTTTTCGGTTTTCGGCACGGTTTCCATAATCCACACCTTATGGCCGTTCACTTCATCTTCTTTCGCAATTTTGTAGCTATAATCTTCCAGCGCGCGTGAAGTCATATCGGCATACGAAAAATCTGATCCCATAAAGCTGCTGCTTTTATCGCTACTGACAATCCGTTTGGTGTTGCGTAATGCCGGTAAATAAAGCCACTGATCGTCATCCTTATTTGAATCGGCATAATCGTAAGTTAAAAACGCCGTATTACGTACATCACTCGGCTCTAAAAAGAAAATGACGCTGTGGCTGTCCGCACCAAAGTCTTTTTGAAACTTTTTCATCGAGCGAACACGGGTGTTATTTTGACGATCAATTAAGGTCATTTGAATCACTGCACTGCCGTTATCGCCATCATCACGTGCATCAACACGTTGTGCTATTTCATCGGCAGTCAATGCAAAAGTCGGTGTCGACATAAAAACAACGCTGCTGAATATAGCCGCTATCCAAACCGATTGAATGTTCCGTAGGCTCATTTTTCTTCCCTCACTTTAATTTGATATACCGCATGACAGGCGACACAACTGGTTTGTAACTCCGCCAATCGTTGCAAAATGACTTTTTGATCACCCAATCCGGACGCTTCGTCGGCAATATCTTCAAAACCCAAGTGTGCTTGTGGCCCAAGCTGAGTAAAGCCGGTCGGCAATTTTTCAGTTAAACTCTGCGGCGTTTCTTTCATTAACTTTACCCCCATCGGCCGTGCGACCGATTCAACTCGGGCCATATCCTCCACGAGCGTGGCGACCAATATTTGTTGGCTGGTGCTTAAAAATTTACGCATCTCTTCCATTAACGCGCTGCGTTCTGCTGCACTTAGCCAAATAATTTCACGTGAGTCAGTCGCTTGAACCTGAGTCAAACCGGACAAACTGATTAACGCGGCAGCGATCATTGTTAAAGGTCTTTTCATATTGCTCTCCTGATCTTTTACTGATTTTTCGGATCAGATGATTTTGATACGGCATTATCGGGATAGGTCAGTGCCATTAAAGCCGGGGCTAAAAGGAATACTGCTAACAACGCCACCGCAAATGCGACCGCCGTTAACAAACCGAATAAAAACAAGTTGTTCATGCTGGCTAACATATACAACATAAATCCAATCACCAGCACCACGGTGGTAATCATCATCGCGCGCCCGGTGGTGGTCAGCGTCATCTCAACCGCCTGACGAGTGGAATAACCTTGCAAATGATAACGACGGAAGTTGTGCATAAAATGCACAATATCATCGACCGCAATGCCCAATACAATCGCGCCAATTAGCATTGTGAACAAATCCAATGGCCAATCAAATATCACCATCACGCCCAGTACAAACAACACCGGCAAGCTGTTCGGAATCATCGCCAGTAAGCCAAGTTTAATGCTTGAAAGTAATAAAATTAGCATGAGACCGATCACCACAAATGCAATCATATAACTGAGGCCGGCACTCTGAATGGCGGCAGAAGTCGTTTCTAGCAACAGATTAACCATGCCAGTGGTGGTGATTTGCACTGAGTCGTCAAAGTTTTGTTGCAATAACTTCGCGGTGTCCTCTAGCAGTTGGTGATATTCAAATGCATCAATCCAAGGCGCTTTGATCGTGATTCGCGCCATAGACAACTGGCTATCCACAAAGTCTTGCAGATCATCCGAACCGGAGTTTTCGAACAACAAGATTTCCTGCGCCACCAACTCCGCGTTGTCCGGCAGTTGATGGTGTTGCGGGTTGTTATTATTTAACGCTTGGTGAATCTCTTTAATCACATCAACTACACTGACCGCTTTGCCTACAAAATAGTCCAGTTGTTGGATAGCCTCCAGTTGTGCCGTGGTTTTTTCAATCGCCTGTAATAATGGTATGTCGTACAAACCATTTGGCCGACCGGTATCAATGATCAGTTCTAGCGATATTGAACCGCGCATTTCATGATCAATCGTTTCGGTAGCGATGCGGGTTGGGTGGTTTTCCGGGAACCACTCTAACGGATTATGGGAATAACCAATTTTGGTCGCCACGGCGATGGAACCAAGCATTAACACTAACGAAACCGCGACAATCTTTTTGGCGTGATCTTGAGAGAAATCGGCAATCTGTTTAAGCCATTTATCCATCGTATCGTGGTGGTCATCTTCACGCACACAGCATTTTTGCTTGATCTTTAACACCATCAGCATGGCCGGCAAAAATACCAAGGTAAAGACTAATGCAATCATCACACCGGCAAAAGCGAACAAGCCTAAATCCGAAACCGGCGCGACCGTTGAAGGCACAAACGATGCCATCCCGGCGGCGGTGGTTAACGAGGTCATAATAATCGCTAGACCTGAATGTTGCAGGGTATACTCCAATGCCTGTGCTTTATCGCCGGTTTGATCAAACTTTTTATAGAAAATAGCCAATACATGAATAGACGCACCCACGCCCACCGCCAGTAAAAACGAGGGTAAGACTTGCGTCATCACTTTAACGGGTGTGCCGGTTAAAGCCATTAAACCCATGGTACTCACGACCGCTAAAAAAACCGTCAACAATGGCAACAGCACACCGGAAACACGGCGGAACAATAACGCTAAAACCAGCGCTATCGCCACAATAATCATCGCGATAAATTTGCGCATATCGCCCATAATCGAACTTTTTAGGAACGCGGTGACGGAGGGTGATCCGGCGACATAAATTTCAAATCCCGGTTGATTAAATTCGGCCACGATTTCAGCGACTTTTTTGACCATTTCGCTATTTTCTCGGTCGGTAATAAATTCGCGCGTTTGTTTTTTGCTTGTCTCAACCGGTGTATCAAAACCGGATAATTCATCCTCCAGAATATCGGCATCACTCACCAATTCAGCTTGTCCTAAACTGCTGTAAGTATTTGACTCGAGCACGATCACCGCAAAATCAGCGGTTGAATTAAGCAAAATATTGCGATACATCGGGTTATTTAAGGCTAACTGCTTTAATTGATCCGCATGTTGCTGGGTTTGCGGCCAATTCAGCATCAGGTCGTCAACCAACAATTTATCCATTTCACCGACCGTGTTACGGGCATTAATGAGTGAGTTAATGTCGTATAAATAGGGCACTTCCTCAACCAATCGTTGATGCAAAATCTGCATTTTTTCCAGGTTCGACAGTTTAAAAATGTCATCCGTTTTGATCGCTACCACGATTTTCTCGTCACGACCAAATTGGTCTCGGAATTGATCGTATACAATGCGAGCCGGATCATTTTCATGCAAAAACCCTTCGGTTGAAGTATCTACCGTCGTTTTGGGTAAGTTCAGTGCCAAAGCCAACACAAACAACAAACTTAACGCTATAAAACGTTTGGGCGCACGTGCGATCAATGCCCCCAAGCGTCCGAGTTTCGCTTCCATTTTTAATGTCAAACTGCGCATCGTGTTCCCCTAGTTATTCAATAAAGCGTGATAAATTAATTCAGATACATGGCCGATTGCTTCATCCAAGGTCGGATCCATTTTGGTTTCGGTTTGAATTGCCAAACGCATTGGCTCACTGGTGATGTGAAAACTTAAACTGCCAATAATCATAAAGTGGGTCATCAGCGGATCAACCGTTCGAAACAGTCCTAACTGCTCACCTTGCTTTAAAATCGCTTTCAAGGTTTGCAGTAAACGTTGCATTTGTTGTCTGGCGGGAATTGGCATGTTTTTTCCGGCCGCGGCAATTTCCCGCATCAACGTAGCCGGCATTTGTTTATGTTGATACGCGCCTTTGGCAAATTCGTAAATAAAGGTTTTGAGTTTTTGCTCCGCTGAATCCGCCTTGTCTACCTGTGAAATAACCTGATCGGCAACCTGTTTAAACAAGTGGGTCATACAAACTTCGTACAACATAGCTTTGTCATTAAAGTGATAATAAATACTGGCTTTATTGACACCGCAACGGTCAGCCAACTCGTCCATAATCGTGCCGTCAAAACCTTTTTCAGCAAACAGATCCGTGGCGCAGTGCAAAATTTTCAATGCGGTTTTGCCGTATTTTTTCTCAGTTATAGCATTCAATCATCGTACCTCTGTAATTTGTAACTAAATAGTTTAACTATTTAGTTACATTTGACAAGTTATTCGGTTAAAAATTTTGTATCATGTGCGCTCAACTAAAATAAAGTGCAACTGGGTAGCTATTATTGGAGACAAGGTTATGTATTTTTTTGAACGCGCGTTTCGGCCTTTTTTTCTTGGCGGTGCTTTATTTGCCGTAATAGCAATGACATTTTGGTGGTGGCAATATCCTGATGTAACCCAAACCTATGCCGGTATTTCAGCGATTAATTGGCACGCACATGAAATGATTTTTGGTTATGCATTGGCTACCGTAACCGGGTTTTTGCTCACCGCCGCGATGAACTGGAGTCGGATGGAAAGTGCTTCCGGTTGGGCGTTGATGATGTTATTTACTGTTTGGTTATTGGCACGTCTCGGATATTTATTTGATTTGCCGCTTAGTTGGATCGCAGTGTTTGATTTAGCATTTAGCCTTGGTTTAGTGTTGCATTTCGCTTGGCCGGTTTGGCAAAAACGCTTAAAGCAACAAGTTGGTTTATTGCTGGTGTTTGTGGCGATATTTTTCGCTAATTTAGCTTTTTATACCGCCGACCACCAGGCCTGGTGGTCGGCACACGATGCTTTAATTGCCGGCTTGTTTTTGGTTTTAACCGTTAACCTCACCATGCTGCGGCGTTTAACGCCATTTTTTACCGAAAAAGCACTCGGGTTAAATTCGATGCGTAATTCAATTCGGCTTGATCAATTTGCGCTAGGCGGATTTATATTACTGTTAATCTGCGTGCTTTTTTCGCCGGTTAATTGGCTCATTACGCTGATTGCTTGGCCGTTAGCCATTGTTTTCGCGGTGCGCCAGGCCTGGTGGTATCACAAAGGAATTTGGTCGCAACTGTTGTTATGGCCGATGCATGTGTCGTATGCGTTTATAACGCTGGGCATCCTGTTGTACGGTTTTGTGGGAATTGAATGGTTAGCGGCCAGTTTGGCCATCCATGCATTAGCGGCCGGCGGTATAGGTTTGTTATGTTCGTCGATGATGGCGCGCATTAGTTTAGGCCACACCAATCGCAATGTATTTGAGCCGCCGCGTGGTTTAGTCTGGGTATTTATCGCACTAGCTTTCGCTGCAGTGGCGCGTGTGTTATTGCCGATTATTATTCCGCAACAAACCCTGTTATGGATTGAACTCAGCCAGCTCGGCTGGATTGTAGGTTTTGGTTTATTGGTGATGTTGTACTGGAATATTTTGACCCGCCCCAGTGCACCAAACAGCTCTATTTTACGTTAACCCCGTGGGCACCAGGCCTGGTGCTCAACAATAACTCAAGTCATTGAATTTTTTTCAATTAGGCACAAAAACTTTAGTTCATAAGTTGTTGCCCACTACTTTATTTCACGCCAAATACGTGTTACAAAAACCATTATTTCTGACTAATGAGCCGTATCAGTTATGAATTTACGTTCGGTTAATTTCTTTAGTACGTTAGTTGGTATAGGTTTATTTTTAGTTGTCGTCTTAATCATCGTATTGGTGGTGGTCGCGCAACAACTCACCCAAGTCACGATTGATCGCTCCAGTCAAATGGTTGAACACCAGCAGAAAAAACTGAATCATTTGATGAATCTGCATATTGCCGGCCAAAGTCGCACCATTCATTTACAGCAAATGGTGTTATCAAACGATCCGATTGATCAAAACGAAGCCTTAATCCAGTTTTATCAAAATGCCAGTGATTATATGACCCACCGCGAACAAATCGGCGCATTAATTGACAATAATCCGTTTGAAACCCAATGGTTTGCGGAGTTGTTTGAAATGGCACGCACCACCGGCCCTTTACAATCTCATATTGCACAACTCGCGATACAACAACCCCAGCAGGCCACAGACTTATTAAACCGTGACGGTATGGCGCAACTTTATGCCTTTACGCAAAAAATTCAGGACTTTTCCAGTTATCAAGAGCAAGCCATTCGCAATGCAATTGCCCAATCACGGCAGAATATAGATCAATTAATGCGCACGGTATTAGGTTTAGCGATCACGCTGATTGTTATTAGCTTAGTTTTTGCCTTGGTTATCATTAAAAAATTTAACTCTATAAACCAAGCTTTACGGCTGGCAAATGATCAATTAGAGGATCATGTTAAAGAACGAACCGCTGAATTGGTGCAGGCACAAAATGAATTGCTGGAAAAAAACCGCGCGTTAGAAAAAATGTCTTCTACCGACAGCTTAACCGGATTGTTTAATCGCTTCAAAATGGATCAATTTTTAGCCACCGCACATCAACGTTTTCTGCAACATGGCGAGGCGTATCACATTATGTTTATCGACATTGATCACTTTAAACCAATTAATGATCAGCATGGTCATGCGATGGGTGATAGGATTTTGCAGCAATTTGCATTGTTATTAATCCATCAGTTCGGCAAGGATAATTTAATTGGTCGCTGGGGAGGGGAGGAATTTATTATTTTGTATGCTAACCCACATTTACAGCAAGCTTGTGAAGTCGCCGAACAGATTCGCCAACAGGTAGAACAAAGTGAATTTGCGCCGGGTATACCGGTTACGGTGAGCATCGGGGTGGCAAAAGTGGATTTTAAAGATCAAGTTAAAGATGTTATTAACCGTGCCGACATTGCTTTGTATAAAGCAAAAAATACCGGCCGAAATCAAGTAAGCAGTGCGCTAAGCCGTCCCTCGTTAGCCCATTAAAACTTATAACTGCTATCAGGCAAAACATCCGCATCACCCCAACGTTTTAATGCCGACTCTGCTGCATGAATCATTTGGGGGGTTAGCTTTAAATACTCACACCCCTGTTCATAATAATCTTCCAATTCTTTGGTCACATGCTGTTCTGAGTAAAGTTCGTACTCTAAAAAATGTCCCACTCGAATTAACGCCACCATTTTGCCCAACCGGGCATCATGTTGTTCGAGCTCGAGCAAATCAGCATGGTGGTGAAATAATACACTGCGATACAACAACGAACCCAAATTCCAGCGTTTGGCTAAAATCCCGCCGATAAAACAATGGGATGTTTTGTAATGTTTTTCTTCATCAATAAACTTAGTCAGCGGAAACCGCCGCTGCTCATCAAAATACTGTTCGATATAATTGGGATCATAACGTTTGAGATATAACGCACCAATGTCTTGCACAAAACTAATCAAAAAACTTTCACTGCGACTAAAACCGTATACCCAATGCGATAACTCAGCTACCGCAATGCCAACTCTTAATGAACGACGCACAATTTTGGTATCCGCTTCCGTTACCGGAATAATTTTAATCACATAAGCACTGACAAACAGTTGATGGATTTCGTCTAAACCAAGTAAGTGAACGGCGGAGGTCACGTTATAAACCAAGTTATCTTCCGGCCGGTTTAAAACTTTGTTCACCAGACTTAAAAAGGTCGCCATGACTTCAGGATTGTGCGAGATAACCTTCACAATTTCAGCCACATTTGGTTTGTCGCCCAGAATAAGTGCATGCAACTGCAAAATCTCCAGCGGCACAGACTCGACTGCAACCTGCTTTAAAATGAGATTTGCTCGTAACACGCCATCTCGCATTTTCTGCCCATTAATCATACGTTAATCCTGCTAAAACAAACATTTATAACCTTTTTGTCTTTGCATAATAATTGCACATTGCGTCACGATTATGCAATTTATTTACAACGTGACCTTTTAGCTTAATCACTGGTATTATGAATGCCTCTTATAAATAAGGCGATAACATGCCAAATCGTATCAGTGATCTGTTAAATCAAATAAAAACCCTTGAAGGGCAACTTGGCGATGAATTAGCACAACGACGACAACAAGCGCATTACCACTTTCAAGGTAAACGCATTGAATTTGAGCAGGCAATTGCGCAAAAACACCGCGCATTAAAGAAAAGTTTGCTGCGCACTTTGTTTGTTGATCGCCCGCAAAATTTTTTAACCGCACCGATTATTTACGGCATGGCGATTCCAATGGTGATATTTGATTTTTTAATCACATTTTATCAGTACAGCTGTTTTCCGATTTACGGCATCAATCGCGTCAAACGTCGACATTACTTTATTTATGATCGCAGTCAGTTGCAGTACTTGAACTTAATTCAAAAAATAAACTGTCAGTATTGTGCGTATGGCAATGGCTTGATCGGTTATACCGCGGAAATTATTGCGCGCACCGAACAATATTTTTGTCCAATCAAACATGCTGAAAAACGGCTCGGCGCACATCCACGTTACCAAGACTTTAGCGAATTTGGTGATGGCGAACATTTTGAACAAGACTTAAAACGTTTGCGTAAACAATTACGCGATAACAAAAATGAACAAACCTCTGACTAAGCGTTTGAACCCGTACATAAACCGCTAAAAATCGCTCTATAATGCTGTTTTTATTTTTTGCACCGGATAACCATGACGCGCCCTATTAAAGACCGAAACTTTGATCGTTTAATTGATAAGTTTGAACAAAAGGTTTATGGCACGGTCAAAGGTGAATGGCGCTTAAAACTGCTAAAAGAAGATTTAGCGCAGTTTTACCTGAAACAAGATCAACACCAGACTACGCCGCTTCAAATCTGGGATGCAGGGTGCGGATTTGCTCAAATCAGTCAATGGTTGGCGAAAGCCGGTCATCAACTTACATTGTGTGATTTATCAAAAAAAATGCTTAACCGTGCGCAACAAAACTTTGCCGACGCACAACTTAATGCCACGTTTTTGCACGGCGCCTCTCAAGATCTTGCTGCTGAATTAGATGAATTTGATTTGGTGTTATTTCATGCGGTTTTAGAGTGGTTAGCTGAACCCAAAACAACCCTGAAAACCATTGCCAATAAAGTCAGGCCTGGTGGTTATTTATCACTGCTGTTTTATAACCGCAATACCCTGATCTATAGCAATGTTTTAAAAGGTGAGGATTGGCGCTGGCAACTCATTCTCGACAATGACTATATGGGGAAAGGTAAAAAACTGACCCCGCCTAATCCGCATTTTCCGCATGAAGTTCAGGCCTGGTTAACTGACTGGGGTTTCGAAATTGAAGCCCATACCGGTATCCGCGTCTTTAATGATTACCTCAGTCCGGAAGTGATTGCCAACAATGATTCGCAACAATTACTCGAACTGGAATATCAATTCTGCCGACAACCTACCTTCCGAGATATGGGACGTTATGTGCATTTTTTAGCCAAACGTACTGGTTAAAAATACTCATCCAAATGTGCACAAATTGTGTACATTTCATGTTTTTATAATATACTTATTTTGCTTTTTAATAGGGCATTTTAATCATAAAAATATTTTAAGGACTTTATCTAATGAAGAAACATTATCTAACTGTCGCTTTGCTTGTGGGCTTTTTTGCAATAAATAACAATGTATTGGCGAATGCATTACCCCATTCACCATCCCCGGCTCCTAAAAAAGAGTCACACCATATTCCACAAGGTTTATATGCTTCTCCACAACAAGCCTATGACATGATCACCAAAGACGACAAGGTTATTCTGGTTGACGTGCGCACTCCTGAAGAATGGATGTTTGTTGGTTACACCCCACTGGCAAAAATCATGTTGCCATCCGTGATGTTTGACTATTCGCAAATGGATACTAAACAGAACAAACCGCGTTATATGCCAGTACCCAATGCAAACTGGATGAGCCAATTTGAAGAAAAACTAGCTGACTTGGGCGGTAATGAAGAAAGCAAAATTATTGTGATGTGCCGCTCTGCCTCTGAGCGTGCAGCACCCATGGCAAAATTATTAGATCAATACGGTTATAAAAATGTATACCTATTATTAGGCGGCTTTGAAGGCAGCGAAGCTAAGGACGGCGATAAAAAGGGTTTCCGAATTGTAAACGGTTGGAAAAATGCCAACTTGCCTTGGACTTACAAAATTGAAGCTGACAAAGTATATTTCAAAAAATATGGTGTAACTTACTAAGGTTTTCTCCTTTGTCACTAAGGCCGCTTTTAAGCGGCCTTTTTTATTGTTGTTTGTGCTGTGCATCTCGCACTTTAATTATTTATAAAGTAAATTCGTTTCTGGCCGTTAAAAAGAATAAAACCTTTTGACCAGAACCCAAAAGGCACTCCTTCACAAGGGAATTAAAAACTTTAATTCTTTGGAGAAAGCCATGATTATTACCCAATCTAACCTTAGCTTGGCGCAAGTCGGTTATGAACGCAGCTCACTGAGCATTCAACAGAAACAGACCTTCACGCCATCCGCCGAACACGTGGAAAATCAGCGTTGGGCTCTCACGTCTGAGAGTCAATATGATTACCAAAACCGTACTCGTAGCGGAATGACGGCTCAATCTCAAGTCATTCAACCAAATGGCCAAAGCCGTCAATACAACATGATTCAAGCAACCCAGCAATTGACCGCATTTCAGTTTGTGGCGCAAGAGGCGCAAATTGCAATACGCCAAGCTTTCCCGACCCAACAAACTGGTGAGGCTATTCAAGCCAGCGGCTTAGCGGAATTTCATTTCAGCCAACATATTCAATTCCAGCAATCCACCCATAATGTGATGAGTGCACAAGGGAATGTGAAACTCAGTGATGGTCGTGAAATCGGCTTTAATTTGCATTTAGAACATCAACAAAACACTCGTATTGAAGCTTTAACCCAGCTGAGTTTGCAAAAAGTAGCGATGCAAGACCCGCTGGTGATTAATTTAGGAGACCAGCCGGTTAGTTTAAAAAACACCACGTTTGAGTTTGATTTGTTAGCGAATGGCGAATCGCAGCAATTGGCTCAATTAGCCAGTGGTGCTGGTTACCTCACTTTTGATCTCAATGGCGATGGCCTGGTCAGCAACGGCAATGAATTATTCGGTACTCAAACCGGTGATGCTTATGCAGAATTAGCGGTTTATGATGAAGACGGCAATGGTTGGATTGATGAAAACGACAGCATATTTAATCAGCTTAAACTCTGGATGGATCAAACCGATAACAGCGCGACCATCAGCTTAGCCCAAGCCGGGGTCGGCGCTATTTATTTAGGCAATGTGCCGTATGAATATGATCTGCGTGATAATCAAGGCGCTTTATTAGGGCAATCAAAGGCGGCCAGTATTGTATTGATGGAAAACGGTGAAGTAAAAACCAGTCAGGCCATTGATTTAATGCCCATTGTAAACGCCGACTCGTTTGAGTTAATTGAAGACAATCCTGCTTTTATGCAGCTACAGAAAATGGCAGAGGCCTTTAATGTTTGGCAACAAGCACAAATTGCTTGGCGTGCGCAGTTTGAGTTGAATCAACCGAATGCTATGTCGGCTCAACATCCGGCTAATGCCACAAAACCGGCTGAAAACTGGTTTGAACAATTGCATAAACAGATTGAACAAATGGTCGCGGAACGTCGTGCTTTCCTAGACAAACTGTTTGGCAAACTAGATCAAACCAAATTAGCGCAGGCTTAAACTCGAAAAACACCACAGCCAGACTGCCGCCAGTATAATATTGCCATTCGACTCAGCAGGAGATTCAACATGGCAAGATGGCGCAGATGGCGACATTGGAGAAAACGTAAACCGCAAAGTGGCACGAACCCCGGCACGACGGCAAACCCTGTGCGCAAAACCTCACGCCTTAAAACCTACGGCAAAATGGTTGGCGTAGGCGGGTTAATTGTCAGTTTGTGGTATGGCGTTGAAAGCCAATTGATGCGCCCCGGTATGTCATTTGAAGGTGTACCAAAACAACATGACTTCAAACTGGATTTGGATTTCGAAATTGAGTCGGATTGGTTTGATCGTTTTAGCACCCGTGTGTTTCGTAATGAAGCCTATATGGTCGGTTATTCAGAAAAACTCGGTAATCCTTTATGGGTAACATATCAAGTTTTACCAAAACCCGCCAACACACCAAGACTTCCTCGACCGGATCGTTTTAATCAAGATTGGCGCAGCGCACGTTGTTGGTTAGTGCTTCCCTGTGTTGAACATGAAGACTATACCGCCAGCGGTTATGATCGGGGGCACATGGCACCTAATCATGTGATCGCAACGCGTTATGGTCAGCACGCACAGCATCAAACTTTTTTAATGACTAATATCACTCCACAAGCACCGGGTTTAAACCGTCGTGCATGGCAACGTTTGGAAGAAATTTCAGCAAATTATTTGGCCGAACGTTATGCACCCTTTACTGTCATAACCGGGCCGATTTTTGATAAAAAACCACAGTTTTTACCGGGCTATAAAATGATCGCCGTACCGAAAGCGTTTTATAAAATTATGATTCGGGAAGATAAAAATGGCGGTGCACCTAAAGTGCTGGCATTTGTTATTCCGCAAACGGTGTTTGGTAATGAGGATTTAAGCCAGTTTTTAACCAGTGTACGAGACATTGAAAGGCAAACCGGATTAGATTTTTTTCATGAATTGGATGATGGCGTAGAAGCCTACGTCGAAACTTTAATCGACCCGCAAAGTTGGGACTTTAATCAACGTGTGGCCACCCAAAGCGCACGTTATTGATAATCAAATAATCCCCACCAGGCCTGGTGGGGATTATTCCTTTTCACTATTTAAGCTTTTTAGTTAACGCCAATGTGTGTGACGAACGTTTATCTACTTTAAAGCGCCCGATCAACTCCGCCAAGTATTGTGACTGCTGAGCTAACGCCTGCGCCGCTTGTGCAGACTCTTCAACAAACGCCGCCATACCCTGTGTGTCTGCATCCATAGATGATACCGCTTGGTTCACTTGTACGATGCCGCGATATTGTTCTTCAGATGATTCCGCCACATTGGCCACCAAGTCTGCCACTTTACTAATACGTTGCTCAATATCACCAAATGTCTCACCCGATGAAACCACTAAACCCAGAGAACCACTGATACGTTCTGCGGTTTCATCAATGAGTCCGCGGATACTTTTTGACGCATCGGCCGATTTTTGCGCCAACACTCGGACCTCGCCTGCAACTACCGCAAAACCACGCCCTGCTTCACCAGCACGCGCTGCCTCTACTGCTGCGTTTAATGCTAATAGATTGGTTTGGAACGCAATACTATCAATCAAGCCGACAATACTGACAATTTGCTGACTCGATTCATTCACTCGTTGCATTGCCGTATTGAGACTGGTCATGCGCTCAACCCCGGTTTTAGCTGTTTTATTTGACGCTGTTGCCAATTGATTAACTTCTTGGGTAACCGAGGTATTGTTTTGTACCGATGCGGTCATTTCTTCCATCGACGCGGCCGTTTCTTCCAGTGAGGCCGCTTGGCGTTGGATGCGGTTAGTCAAATCTTGTGAACCGGCTTGCACACGCTGCGCATCAGCGGCAATTACTCGACTGGTTTGTGCGACTTCTGCGACTAGTTCACCCAGCGCCATAATTGCTTGGTTAATGTCCTGCTTCATTGCATCCAATTCGCCGGCTAATGGCTGTTCAATCTGTTTGGTTAAATCACCGGCCGCTAAACTTTGTGCCGCTTGGCGTATGTAACCAAACCCTTGTTGAACCTGAGTCAAAGAGTTATTTAAACCGACGCTCACCTCACCGAGCAGGCCTGGTGCATTGCCGTGTATCCGTGAACTGAAGTTACCCTGTTCCATTGCTTTAGCCAAATTCGCAATCTGCTGTAATTGATCCGCCATCAACTCCATTGCCGCATTAACTTTTTTGCGCGCATCGCCTTGAACCCGTTCATTCATGCGTAAACTAAAATTACCTTGCGCTAAACCTTCCATCACCTCCGTCAAACTGTGCATCGTCACACCCAGGTTTTCAGTCGCGGCGTTAACCGAGTCTTTAATTAACGCCAAATCACCGTGATAGTTTTGTTGCACCCGCGCGGAAAAATCACCTTGCGCCACTTTTTTCATCACACTACTGATTTCATTCAGTGCTTTATCCGTATTCGCCATTAAGTTATTCAACGCGTCAAGAGTACGATCCTTAAAATTGACATCTGCTAGATCAACCTTGTACTCATTGGTTTCTGCCACTTGTTGTAACGATTGCGCCACCAATGCATTTACTGCAAATTCTTTACGCATCATTTCAGCCAAATAAATCAATACACCGGCTTCCACCACCACAAAAAACGCATGCAGGAACGTTATATCCCAGCTACAACCGTAGTTAAACAACATGATCGGCATATCTGCTAATGCCAACGAATTAAGTTGGAAAAACGTCAACACAATGTGATGAACCGCGCCAACTCCGGCCGCGACAATTACCGGTAATGAATCACGATAAGCCAATAAAAATGCCAACGCGACAAAGATGTGAAAATGCATCTCGATCCGCCCCAATTGGGCTTGAATCAAAATGGCTGAATTCAGCATCAAGGCAATACCCACGATGGCTGAAAAACCACGGGTACCTTTTAACATTACATACCCCGTTACAACCAACGCCGCCGTGATAACGGATGCAATCATTGCAAACGCCTGAGTGTCATAACCCCAAGGAGCCAAAAACATGGTAAATGGCACATGCGCCAATAAAATAATCAGCATTAATTTATCGACACTTAATCGTTCTTGTGTAAGCGCCGCTTCAATCGTTTGTTTTACTGACATCACTCTTTCCTTTAAATTTTGTTAGGGTTAGTTTGCTCTAACCTTAACGTGGTTAAATCTTGTTGCATCTTGGTATAGTCTAAAAACCGTCCGGTATAGGTGCGTCGCCATTGGCCGTTTTTATCAATTAAAAATACAAAACCGGCATGGTTAATCTCATATTCAGTGGCTTGGGAAGTTTGATAAAACGGCACTTTATAAGCGAGTGCCAATTGCTGAATGGCGTGAGTAGACTCGGCACGCAAACCAATAAAACGCGGATCTAATCCGTCAATACGCTGTGCTAATAATTCGGCACTGTCCCGTGCTGGATCAAGAGAGATCACCCACGCCCGGGTGNNAAATCTTTTTCCGGGGTCTGTTTGGCCAAATGAAAAAATGTCGCAATGTGGGTCTGGCACACACCGTTACAATTCAAATAACCAAAATAGAGATACAGAAACTCACCCTGAAAATCGACCAATTGTCGTTGTTCGCCTGCTGTGTTGGTTAGTTTAAAATCCGGTGCGGGTTTATTAACGACTAAGCCATAACTATGAATAGATGACCATAAACCAGGCAAAAACGGTAATCCGACCAGTAAAGCTATGAGAGCGCCAGCAATAAGATAAGTTTGCCGTTTTTGCATTAATAACCATCCAGTCTGACCAATAAAAAAGTGCCAAGTGTTCAATTCATTATACAATAAATAAATTATTCCCTATGTTCGTTTTGAATTAAGTGATTAATTTTTAATGGAAATACCCTCACCAGACCTGGTGAGGGTTAAGACAAGATTCAGCTAACGAATTAGCAATTTAGTCCGATTAAAACGCTAAATGTGCTGTCAGTTTGACATTTCGACCCATGCCTTGCGCATAGCCTTTATAGGTATCTAAAAAGTCCCGGTAGGCGGTGTCGAACAGGTTATCTATTTGCAAAGCCAAATCTAACTGCCGTTTATCAATTTGCATTTCTCCATGATAAGCCAGGCTCCACAGCTGATATGCTTGTGTGGAAGCCGTGCCGAATGGCATGTCGTCATATTGGCTAAAGGCTTCATAGTCACCGGCCGATTTTCTTTCAGCAACGGCTTTCAGACCTAAACTCAAACGCTGGTTGTGCAAACGCTGGTTGTGCAAATTTGCCATTGGTGCTAATGCATAATGCAGATTCAGTTTTACATTATTCGCCGGAATCAATGGCAAGTCCCGGTTGTTTGCTGTATCACGACCGGTTATCACTTCCAACGCCGTGTCCAACGACCAGGCCTGGTTGAAGCTATGACTTAATTGCCATTCCAGACCTTGAATCACACCATTGGTTTGTTCGGCTTGCATTTCGTCTAACATACTCTCAGGATTTCCTGTCTGACCTTCCTCGTCAACTAAGCGCCCGGTTCGCTCAAGATAAATATAGTTATCAATGCTGTTTTGATACAGTGTAATATTCATCGCACTTTGCTCGGTTTGCCAGCGAATAGACATATCCGCGCTCAACGAAGTTTCGGCTTTTAAATCCGGATTGCCGCGTTGAAACGCATCTACACCACTGTGCGTGCCGCCGGCAAATAACTCAAATACACTCGGCGCACGGAAACCTTGACCGAAATTCGCCGCTAATGTCCATTGATCGTTTAACCGATAACTGGCACCTAATGCGCCGGTTAACACCCCGAATTCACGTTCATTATTCGTGGCGTCATAAATGCCCATTTCGGCCGGATTCCAAAAATGTTCGTTTTCAGCACCCAAGCCGGCTTTGATTTTGTGCAGGTCATAACGCGCGCCCCATTGCACCAACCAACGCTCGTAATCGGCTTCTTCAAACAGATAAACTGCCTGTCGTGTTTCTTTGGCGCTCGGTGCTAAATGTCCTGATTTTAAAGTCTGGGTTTTGTCCATTAACTCGACGCCGATTTCACCTTCAAACGGGCCGAATTTTGGATGCATTAAAGCGAGCTTAACGTCGTCACGTTGCACACGAAGGTCTAAATAATGCTCAGTGCCTTTGTCCTGCGCCATCGTTTCAAATGGCTCATCATGACTTTCTTCACGTGTGTTATAGGTACGAGTCCAGCTTGGTTTAAGTAACCAGGCCTGGTTAAGTGCTACTTCTGCCGTTAATTGGAGTTCATCATGCTGCATTTTCTGACCGGAACCTTCTAAGACAAAACCAGCCAACTCTTCATGCACCAATAAAAAGTTTTGTTTGCCTTGCCATTGGCTATAACGGGCTTCGACCTTTCCCCAATCGGCTTGATAACCCATAGCGACTTGAGCGGCTTGATTTTCATAATTGGTAAAAGGAGTTTCGCCGGTGACAAGCGGTTTTGAACTGGCCGCATCGCCAGGAATAGGTTCACCGGCATCGCTGGTGTTTGGTGAACGGAAATTATCGCCTTCACGCTTAACCAAACCAAAGGTTAAACCCAATTTTTCTGACGCAATTCCGGCTTTAACGCCGGCCATCCAGGCCTGGTTGTTAGACTGCAACTCGGTTGCCAATTCGCCTTGCTGATTAGTTTGCCCCGGTGCGGCATAGGGGATATTGGGCGAGGTTAAGCTGACCACTCCGCCGATGGCTTCGCCACCATACAATACACCTTGTGCGCCACGAATCACTTCCACTTGATCATATAAATAGGGATCTAAAGTGGGCGCATGACGTTCACCATAAGCTTGATAATCCAATGCGGCGCCGTTAGATAAAACTTTTGTACGATCCCCGGTTAAACCGCGAATCACCGGTTTACCTATTGCCGCACCGGTGGATTGATTATTAATACCGGGAATGGATTCCAGCATTGCGCCTAACGATGCATTATCTTGCGTCAGTTTTTCAGGCGCAGTCAAACTGTCGACTTGAGTAGGCACTTCAAACGCCTGGTGCGGATGAATAGGTGAAGCAGAAATTACAATAGCCGATAAATCGGCTGCATAAACAGATGTATGCGCGGCCAACGCCGCTAATACGGCTAAACGTAGCTTAGTGTGTTTCACGTGAAACTCCTTATTTTGTTAAATACTTAAATGTGTTTAAACAAAATAAGACGGTGGCGCACGCCCCCAAAAGGAAGGATAAAAATGAACAGAAACCAGTGCGTCAGCAACCGACACCAGGCCTGGTGTTACCACGCCAACTGTTTCAAACGATAACTTAGCACTGATATTAAAGGCGTGATGGGTGACTTTATCCCACAGATCACACAACCAAACATCCACTGAACCTGCGGTTTGAGTCTGGTGATGAACATGGTCATGCTGCGTTATGTCGTGTAATTCAGACTCAACCGGTTGCGCATGAAACGGATGCACCGCATCATGCACCACCGCAATGGTCTGCATAACAAATACAGTTAAAAATAGACTAAGAATCAGCTGAATGGATTTCATGCGGATTATTATAACGAATGCGCATTCTAAAAACGGTATAACTAACACAACTAGCCCAGTAAGGCGGGACTGGGTATAATGTCTGGCATGAATAGACGCCAATTAATTAAACTCCTTTCTCTTGCGCCTTTATCCACTTTAATCGCCTGTACGCAGAATGAAGTGCGCCGCTCGATTGTTGCCGGACAAAACTTATCCAAAGGCGATGTCAAAAAAGCAATTACCTCGCAATTGCCCACGACCGGTATTCCACAGCTCGATTTATTGGTGCGTAAACAATTAGAAGATTTGGCTGATCGTTTGTTAAAAGAGTGGGGTGACGAACGGGTCGCCAGTCAAAAAGAATATGTGAAATACAGCGACCAATATCAAAGTCGGGCGATTATTAACTTTGAAAGCGGTGAAATTCGGGTGGAAACCCTTGATCCGAAAGATTCAAAAACCAAACTGGAACAAGCGATTATTTCGACCTTGTTAACGCCGGAAGACCCAAGCAAAGTTGATCTGTTAACCGACAAAGAAATTGCGACTAATGGTGAGCCGTTTTTGCATAATTTGGTGTTAGACCACCAAGGTCAACCCATTCGATACGCCTGGCGTGCACAACAATACGCCAAACACTTGATGCAAACCGCTTATCAGCGTGATACATACAACAAAAAACCGCGCCATTTCGTTGTATTTCAAATGGTTAAAAACCATCAAACCGACTCAAAAAATAAATATGCCGCTTATGTGAATGAAAACACCCAGCGGTTTAAAGTTAAACGCTCATTGGTATATGCCATTATGGAGGCGGAAAGCAGTTTTAACCCTTATGCGATCAGTCATATCCCGGCTTATGGTCTGATGCAAATTGTACCGAGTTCCGCAGGTCGTGACGCCCATCAATTGATTTATGGCCGTGATGGTACACCCACGAAGGATTATTTATTTATCGCTAAAAATAATATTCAAATGGGCACCGGCTATTTGTCGATTTTAAATGATCGTTATTTAGCGCGGGTCACTCATGCGCAATCGCGGGAATATTGTGTGATCGCCGGCTATAACACCGGCAGTGGTAATGTCTTAAAAGCGTTTGACGCCAATCGGGATGCGGCGTTTGCACGTATCAATCGCATGACACCCAGCCAAGTTTACAATCAGTTAGTTGGTAACTTGCCTTATGAAGAAACCCGCCGTTATTTACAGAAGGTGACCCAATACCAACGTAAATACAGCTGATCACCAGGCCTGGTGTTAAGCGCGACCGTGTCGATGAAAAGGCTTTTCGATCAACAGATGTAACACCATACTCAATAACCAACTCAAACTACTGCCGACCACAAAAATTAAACCGATTTGGGCATAACTAATGTGTTTTATAGCTTCAATATCGGTCGTGCCCAACACCATGACAGCCGCAATTGCCAACATTGGAAAATGGAACAGATATAACGGAAAGACCATTTCGCTCCATGAGCGCCAAAAACGCGCACTTAGAAAGCGATTTAATCCTTGGATTGCCCCCTGCGCTAACGGTAATAACAACACTAAGATTAACAATGTGATGCCCACTGCAAACAACGTGCGATGATAAGCCAGCCCCAAGCCATTCAACAACGGATACACCACTTCCACTTGGCGATGATCCGGAAACAACATACTCAACGCCATTAATATCCAACCGGTATGAAACAGGGATGTACGGTAACGTTGCAGAAATGATTGATGATTAACCCAAAGCCAAGCCGCCAAAACGCCCATAATTAATGGATCAAAACGTATCCAGGTTGGATAATACAGCGTATCAAGCAACAAATCAGGATGCGCTTGACCGGTTAAATAGGTCAAAATTGACACTTGATATAACGCCGGTTCCGAAAAAATAATCAGCGGTTTAAGTGCAAACGCCAACACTAAAATCGCCACTAAAACATACGGTAAAAACCGACCCGACAGTGCCAACAAAATCGGCAGCAATAAATAAAACTGCATTTCTATCGCCAACGACCAGCCCACTGGAATTAACTTATCCGCTTGCGGAAAATTGTTTTCCATAAAAAACAAATTCATTAATAAGGTAAACCAATCGCCTTTCCAAGCGGCAGCAGCATACAGTGTCAATGCCAACAAAAATAGCGGCAAAATCCGATATAACCGTTTACGATAAAATCGCCAGAAGTCGATAACATGGCCTTGTCGAGAAGAATTGAGTAAGGAGGTGGCTAACAAAAAACCGGAAATAACAAAAAAGCCATCGACCGCTTTATCAAAACTCAGCATCACACCCAAGCCAAAAGGTAAGTTCATCACCAAGTCGGTAAACACCTGCTTCGGTAAAACAAAATGTGCGATATACAATGAATGAAAAGCCATTACCATCAAAATAGCAATGGCGCGCAAGCCGTCAATAGCGGAATGCTGATGGTCGCTGGCACTTAATGCCTGTGAAAAGTCGGATTTGATTTGCCAAAAAGCCACGGAAGGAATCCAGAGTTATAAGTGGCTGGATTTTATCAGGTTTTAAATGACCGGATTTATAAAATATAGATTTTGCAACACGACTGCATTTTGAACAATGCACAGCGCTGAAACGGCTGTGCTTTGGGATTAGATTAACAATTCACTAACTCTTTTAATGCCTGCATTTGTTTTTGAATAATGTCTTTGGTCGCTTGGTCTGTCAGCTCACCTTGTGCATCAAACTTTTCAAACGCAGAACCCACCATCACTTCTGGGACACCCAATACTTTTGCATCCGGATAAATTAACATTTGACGCAATTGATACTGTGCGCGTGCACCGCCTAAACCACTTGGACTGGCGCTCATCATAGCGGTCGCTTTACCTTTTAGCGGCGCATCCGGGTGAATAGATAACCAATCAAGCGCAATTTTCATAATCGCGGTCACCGAATAGTTAAACTCCGGCGATGCCAAAACCAACGCATCTGCAGCTTTTAATGCCGCGGCTAACTCATTAACCGCTTGCGGGAAGCCGGCTTCTAAGGTATCCGGATCTAACAATGGAATCCCTTCCAATGTTCGTACTTCCATACTGACACCTTGCGGCACTAACGCCGCCGCCGCACGCAATAAAGACGTATTCAATGAAGACTTACGTAAACTGCCACTAATTGCTAAAAATTTCATCCTGGTATTTTCCTCATTAACATAAATCAAATAATAAAAATTCTGCACTGGAATCAGTAGTGATAACCAGGCCTGGTTCTTCTTCAATTGCTAAACCATCGCCGGTTTGCATCTGTTCACCATTCACATCTAACTCACCTTTAACCAATTGTAGCCACACCCCGCGACCCGGACGCAGGTTAAAAGTCAGTTCTTGACCTGCTTCAAGTTCAGCACGATATAAGTCCACATCTTGGTTAATAAACACTGCACCATCGTGAGGCTGTTGGCTCGCCAATAAGGTCAAGTTGCCCGCTGCCGATTGGTCATAACGAATCTGCTGATAACTCGGTTTAATATTATTTTCCGCCGGCATTAACCAAATTTGATATAAATGGGTGGTTTCGGTTTCTGACGGATTAAATTCGCTATGCGTAATGCCCGTACCGGCACTCATACACTGAATTTCACCCTGTTTAATTTGTTCGACATTACCCATGCTGTCGCGGTGCGCCAAACTTCCCTCAATCACATAAGTAATGATTTCCATATTGTCATGCGGGTGAGTCGGAAACCCAGAACTCGGCGCAATCCAATCCTCGTTCATCACACGTAAACTGCGAAAACGCATGTGGCGTCGATCAAAATAACTGGAAAATGAAAAGCTGTGATATGACTTTAACCAGCCATGTTCGGCATAACCACGCTCATTTGACGGTCTTAACGTTATCATTATTTTGCTCCTTAATTTTGACATGAGTAGATTACACTTTTGCTGTAATATTGATAATAGCCAATTTATGAAATAACCTTTTCCATATGAGAAAGATATTAAGGCAGATAAGTCATGATAAATCGCAAAGACTCGCTTGAAGGGCTAACCATTTTTGTCCAGGTGATTGAATCTGGTAGCTTTAGTGCCGCCGCCAGTGAACTGGGTTTTGCGGTATCACACATTAGTAAGGCAATTACTAAACTGGAAGATAGGTTAGGTGCGCGCCTGATCAACCGCACCACGCGCAGTTTAAGTTTGACGGATGTTGGGCAGGTGTACTTTGATAAAGCCAAACAAATTGTCACCGATGCACACGAAGCCGAACAAAGTATTCATCAGCTGCAAGTCAGTCCAAGCGGCCGACTTAAAATCAGTTTGCCCACCAGCTTTGGTCAATCCCACATGCAACCGATCATTCGAGATTATTTATTACGTTATCCTGATGTCAAAATGCAGGTCGACTTTAGCAGTCGAATGGTTGATGTGATTGGTGAAGGTTTTGATTTGTGTGTACGGATGGGTCAACCCAAAAGCTCTAACCTAATCAGTCGAACACTGCTGGAGTTTGAGTTTGTCACCGTCGCCACACCGGAGTATTTTGCTAAACACGGCCAACCGAAACACCCGCATGATTTAAAAAATCATTCGGCGGTCAAATACATGTATAACCAAGTACCGATTACTTGGGAGTTTAAAAATTCCCAAGGTGAAACCATCCATGTTGAAGTGCAAAACCAAGTCGAATGCAACAACTTACCGTTACAAAAAACCTTAGTGCTGGCAGGTTTAGGCATTGGGCGTTTACCGAGTTTTGTGTGTGAACAAGAAATTGCTCAAGGTAAACTCGTGCGGGTATTACAAGATTTTGAAATGCCGACCCAATGTGCTTATATGGTGTATCCGCATCGTTTGCATTTATCGGCAAAAGTACGTGCATTTGTTGATTTAGCACTTAACTATTTTCAAACAGGGCAATACCTGCATGGTCAGCATTGATCTGGTTTAATAAAAACAGATCAATATGCTAAAAATATTTTTAACCGAATAATTTTTTTGTTATTAATCAACGTACAATAATCACGTCCAACATTCGTTGGTTCTTGATGGGTATATCTTGCCCGCCGATAGCGTTTATTTTATTTGAGGTGTTGTATGGATGACTTTAATCCATGCTTGTCTTGCGGTGTCTGTTGTACTCATTTTCGTGTTTCATTTTATTGGGCTGAGGCTGATCCATTTATGGGTGGCACAGTGCCGGCAGAGTTAACCGAAAAAATTAACGACCGATTTGTATGTATGAAAGGTACAAATCAAAAAAATCCGCGTTGTATCGCATTAGAAGGCACGGTGGGTGAATGTGTTTCCTGCGCCATTTATGATAAACGCTCTAATCCCTGCCGAGATTTTCCATTATGGATGGAGGATGGCAGTTTAAACCCGGAATGTCAGCGTTTACGTCAAATCCACGGCCTGCCGCCCATTATTCTGCCGGATGATCACCCAACGAATAATCCACCGACCATGCCACAGGTCGCTTAAAATAACGCAATTAAATTTGAGTTAAAGCGATGGATTTGATCAAACAGGCACATCAACGGATTCAACAGGGTGAGGTGATTGCCTATCCAACCGAAGCGGTATTTGGTTTGGGTTGTGATCCGTTTAATCAACAAGCTGTGTTACGGTTATTAGCGTTAAAACAACGTGCCGTCGATAAAGGGTTGATTTTAGTTGCCGCGCATCCGCAAGCATTTGCAGGTTTAACTTTACTGAACCACCAGGCCTGGTCGCAACAGGTGTTAACCTCTTGGCAAGACAGTCATCAAGCTATCAGTTGGGTTTTACCTAAAACGGATTTATGTCCGACATGGATTAGTGGCGCCCATGATTCGGTGGCGGTCAGGGTGAGCCATCATCCGATTGTGAAAGCTTTATGCGGTGATGGCGTTTTAGTATCCACCTCCGCTAATCCGGCCGGCGAAGAACCTGCTCGAACTTGCCAACAGGTAAACGATTATTTTGCCGATCAAGTCTGGTGTTTGGACGCCCCGCTGGGCGGGCTCGCGCAACCTTCACAAATTTGGCATGCACAAACGGGTCAACGTTTACGTTAATTGGACAGCTAATTAAATAATAAGTTTGATAAACCGCTAGTGTTTTCGTCTAATTTTGTAGCGTTTATTAACCTGGTGAACCATGTATAAACCGGCTAATCCCAACAGTAAT
>DIJW01000124.1 GCA_002421475.1 Thiomicrospira sp. UBA5634
CCTTGGGTCAGCAGGCGCGGGCGGCGTCGCGGGTTTTAGTGACGGCGACCACCGAGCAGAAAAATCGTGCGTTATTGGCGATGGCGGAGCAGCTAGAAGCCCAAGCGGATTTTTTGAAAGCCGAAAACGCAAAAGATTTGGCCGCCGGTAAAGCAAATGGTTTGGATGATGCCATGTTAGATCGCTTGGCAATTACCGATAAAGGCGTCGCACAAATGGCGGAAGGCTTACGCCAAGTAGCAGGCCTGGCGGATCCAATCGGGCAAATCAGCGATATGGCTTATCGCCCTTCAGGCATTCAAGTTGGCAAAATGCGTGTACCTTTAGGTGTAGTAGGAATTATTTATGAATCGCGGCCTAATGTGACGATTGATGCGGCGGCTTTGTGTCTAAAATCGGGCAACGCGGCGATTTTGCGTGGCGGCTCGGAAGCGGCGTTTTCTAACCGTGCGTTGGCCAACTGTATTCAAGCGGGTTTGGAACAGGCAGGTCTGCCGAAAGCGTCAGTTCAAGTGGTGGAAACCACCGACCGTGAAGCGGTAGGTGAGCTCATTGCGATGCCAAAATATGTCGATGTGATTATTCCACGAGGCGGCAAAAGTTTGATTGCGCGCATCAGTGAAAATGCACGGGTACCGGTGATTAAACATTTGGATGGCATTTGCCATGTTTATATTGATGATGAGGCTAATAAGGATAAAGCGATTAAGGTCGCATTTAATGCCAAAACCCATCGTTATGGCGTGTGTAATGCGATGGAAACTTTATTGATTGCGGAGTCACGTGCGGGTGAGATTTTGCCTGAGTTGGCGAAGTTGTATGAAGATAAAGGCGTGGAGTTGCGCGGTTGTGAAGTGACACGTCAGTTGATTTCCGCCAAGTTAGCGACAGAGGAAGATTGGCAAACCGAGTATCTGGCACCGATTTTGTCGATTCGCGTGGTGCAAGATATGCAACAGGCGATGGAACATATTGCGCAATACAGCTCCGGTCATACCGAGTCGATTATTACCGAGAACTTCACTAAAGCGCGTCAGTTTTTGGCGCAGGTGGATTCGAGTTCGGTGATGGTAAATGCCTCCACGCGGTTTGCAGATGGATTTGAGTATGGGTTGGGCGCGGAAATCGGTATTAGTACCGATAAATTTCATGCGCGCGGCCCAGTCGGGCTGGAGGGGCTGACATCACAGAAGTACATTGTGTTGGGCGATGGTCATATTCGAGTGTAAAACCGTTTTTTTGATTCACTTAACGGTTGAATGACAACTAAACAAGCACCAGGCCTGGTGCTTGTTTGTTTTTGGGTACACAAAAAATAAGATTAGATTGGGCGCGTGTGTGGTTGATTGTCACCGGCGAGCATGGTGTAAAGTTCATTTTCTTGCGCAAAATGTAATTCTAGGATGGCGCTCAAACTGTACAAAATCCGTACCAAATTTTGACGTTGTGGGTCATTGGGTGGGTTGCCGTTTAAAAGTTGTAATTGGTGGTTAAATTGATCGTTCAATTGCAAAATTTCGCTGTGGGTTCTGCTTAACATCGCCAACGGGTCATGGCCGGTCATTTTTCGTGCTAAATCGGGGTGCAACTCTCGTTCATCTGCTTGTTCATGCGGGATGAGTTGTTGCTGTAATAACTCCGCTAATCTTTGTAATAACGGGGTGATGTTGGCTTGATTTTCTGCCGTTTTTTGCGATACGGCTAAGTGGTCGGCAAGCTGACGAATAGTATCTAAAACCGGTCTTAATTCAAGATGCGTTTGCTGCAGTGATTGTTGCTGTTGTTGGCTGATAATCGGTTGTCGAGATACTCGATAACCAAGCACACGCAAGGCATTTAAAATAACCAGCACATCAATGCCTTCTTGTAATAAGGCGCCGGCAAGCGGTGTAAGATAACCGAAGGCGGCAAACATCATTGCAATCGCAGACAATCCCATGCCCGCAATCACACTTTGGCGAGCGATTTTTTGACTTTGGCGGGCGATTAATAAGCCATTAGCCAGACTTTCAAGTCGATCTACCATTAATACGGCATCAGCGGCTTCGGAGCTTGCGCCGGCACCACGCGCTCCCATCGCCACACCAATGTCGGCAATGGCTAATGCCGGGGCATCATTCACACCATCACCTACCATTAACGTTATGCCGAGTTGGCGTTCAGCTCGGACGATTTCAACTTTGTCTTCCGGTTTGAGTTGAGCATAAATTTTATCAATGCCGAGCGCATTGCCGATGCTGTCGGCAATGGTTTGTTGATCACCGCTGGCCATGGCTAAACTTTTAATGCCGGTGGCGCGTAAATTACGCAGGGCGCGTGGGGTGTCGGCTCGAATTTCATCTTGTAACAATAATGCGCCACGAATCTGTTTATCAATCGCTACCAACACAATCATGCTGGCTTGGTTTTTGGTGCGCTCTAATAACGGTTGCACCCAGTCGTTGATTGGGTTTTGTCGGATAACCCATTCGGCTTGGCCGATCATCACGTGTTGTTGATTAATCAAACCTTGTAATCCGTTGCCGGCGGATTCGGTGACTTGTTGGGGCATGTGAAGCTTCAATTGACGTTGACGTGCGGACTGAACAATGGATTCAGAAATAACATGAAATGATGCTTGTTCGAGTGACGCAGCTAACTGTAAAAGTTGTTCATTAGAAATCGAACCATCGGTTTCAATGTCGACTAATCGAGGATTGCCGGTTGTTAAGGTGCCGGTTTTATCTAAGATGATGCGCTGCGTATTAGCCAGTGCTTCCAGTGCGGCGCCATTTTTAATCAGTAAACCTTGGCGTGCGGCGTTGGAAATGCCCGACACAATGGCTATCGGGGCGGCTAAAATTAATGGGCAGGGGGTGGCGACCACCAGTACCGCTAATGCGCGGATCGGATCGCCGGACCATAACCAAGCTAATCCGGCCACCAATAACGTAAAAGGGATTAACCATAATGCATAACGATCAGCCATGCGTGTAAAAGGTGCTTTGCCGGTTTGTGCTTCTTGCACCAGGCGAACAATATTTGCGTAGGTACTGCTGGCGGCGTCGTGAACAACAATCAGGTCAAATGGCTGTGCGATATTGACGGTACCGCTGGCAACTGTTTGGCCTTCCGCTCGTTTAACCGGCAGCGACTCACCGGTTAACGCAGACTCATCCAGTGTGGCAAACCCTTGGTGGATGTAGCCGTCAACCGGTAAAACCGCGCCGGTTTTTATCAGCAGTTTATCGCCTGGTTTAATGTCCTCAACACGAATACTGACGAGTTGATCTTGA
>DIJW01000134.1 GCA_002421475.1 Thiomicrospira sp. UBA5634
GTTCAGGATGACATACGGATTTGTGGTGTTAAAAGTCGGTTGGATAGTCGGTCAGTAGGTCGGACTTTAGTCCGACAACAGGCAAAACAATGCGTGTCGGTTTGTCGGGTTAAAACCCGACCTACAAAAAAACCGTTGTCATCCTGAGGCGAAGCCGAAGGATCTTGTGCGTTGGAATTGCATTAAAAGTAGGTCGGACTTCAGTCCGACAGCAGGCAAAATAATGCGTGTCAGTTTGTCGGGTTAAAACCCGACCCACATTAATAGCGGACATAAAAACCCCCGCGTTTGACGGCGGGGTTGTCTAAAAAAGAACTATTACAAATTAGAATTTAAGTCAGTAACTTAAAGGCCGCAATAATTAACCCGGTTTGTGCCAGCATCAATGCCACTACCCATTTAATGAGCTCCATTTTTAACTCAATTAAATCAACCTTTGTCACCAACTGCGTTTCTTGCGCATCTTTAACGGCATTGGCAATCGCTTCAGCTTGTTCTTCACTCATTCCGGAAGATTTAAGCGTTTTTACAAACTTTAGCGTATCAAATGTAATTGCTGACATATATTAGCGCTCCCATATAAATTCAGACACGAGAGCATCATACCATAAAACAGCAACTCAACCACCAGGCCTGGTGGTACCGTGTAGGTTGAGCTGTAGGTCGGACTTTAGTCCGACAGCAGGCTAAACAGTGCGAGCTGGTTTGTCGAGTTAAAACCCGACCTACATTAAAAAAGCGGGCATAAAAAAACCCCGCGTTTGACGGCGGGGTTTTTAGGTTTTAATCAAACTGTCTTACGACAGGGATTGATTAGAACTTGTGCAATAAACCAACTGACATAACAGTAGTTGCTGCAGTAGAGGTTGTCGCATCAGAAGCTTTTTCTCTATAGCCTTCCGCTAAAGAAGCAAACTCTGCATAAACAGAAGTGTTTTTACCTAAAGAATAATCCACACCAGCAGCCATGTTCATTAAAGAATCAACATCATAAGTCGCGTCAGCAGCATCGTAAGTTACCATGGCAACTTTAACACGTGGAGTGATTTGACCCATTTTGTACGCCACACCAACAGTCATTGAGTTACCAATGTCAGCTTCTGCGTTATACATGAAAGATGCCAATAAACCTGCTTCATTGTATTGAACGGTTGCGCGAGTAATTGCACCGCGACCAGAATCAGTTTCGCCAGTCATTGCAGCAGCTGCATAGATGCCTTTACCTTTAGAGCCATAAGCTAAAGAGAAAGAGTTAGTGTGTGTTAATGAATCGTCTTCCGCACCAGCTAAGCTGTCCTGACCTACTAAAGCAGCTGCTACAGAAATATCACCAAATTTGCCCAAGTAAGCTACAACCTCATCAATACGATCTTCACCAGCTAATCCGCCGTTGAAAAGGGATGTGTTGTTACCTGCTGCTGCTGAATCCGCGAAACCATCGTTAGGCTGGATCATACGTAATGGAGAGTCATGACGACCCATTACAACGGTACCAAAACCACCGCCTACACCAACAAAGGTATTACGGTTCATTGCGAAACCAGTAGCTTTAGTACCGTCAGTTGCGCCTTTACCATCACCGTAATCAACAGTTGCTTCCATTTGGTAAACGGCTTTTAAACCATTGCCTAAGTCTTCTGAACCCTTCACTCCCAAACGAGAGTTACGGTGTTTAACGTTCATGCCCGAAGCACCACCATCATATGAATAACTATCAATAGCAATGTTCATTTGGCCGTAAACAGTTGGTGCGTCAGCGAAAGCAACTGGGGCTGCAACTGCAGAAGCGATAGCGATAGCTAGAATATTCTTTTTCATGCTGTCTTCCTAATTAATTAGTTAAATTTTAGATACTGCCAGCTTTGGTAGCGGGCTTGTTGGCTACTCTATGCAAATGTTTTGGGTGGTGCAATAGGCTGTCGCACAAAAACCACAAAAAAAGTTTGTGTTGTTTTTTTACAACAAGCCGGGGTTTTGGTTTATTGATATAACGCAAGAAATGGCGGTTTATGGCGGTTTAGGTGGGTTTGGGTTGAGATTGTACGATTGGGTGTTTTGTGCGTTTTGGGGAGGGAGGTGTCATCCTGAAAGCAGTGAAGGATCTCAAGCCTGTCATTCAATCGCACAAGATCCTTCGGCTTCGCCTCAGGATGACAGGTGGTTTTTGTAGTTCGGGTTTTAACCCGACAGGGCGGGGCGACTGGTTTTTGTTGTCGGACTAAAGTCTGACCTACTGTTCGGTCTGTGGTTAGGGTAGAAATTTTAGGATGGCTAGCAAAATACCTGCTATTGCTACCGTTTGAATAAGTAGCGCTTTGTAGAGGTTGGTTTCTAGCTCTTTCAAATCTGACTTAGTCGCATAGCTGTTACCATCGTGCGCTTGTGCCATAGCTTCGGCTTGAGCTTTTACTAAAGCCTTGGCTTGTTTTTCATCGAATCCGGCTTCTTTTAATGTGTCAACAAATTGCATGGTATCGAAACTTATTGTTGCCATGGCTTACCCCTTTGGTTATGAAGTTATGATTATGTAGGTTTGTAGATTTATGTCAAGGTGTGATGCAAAAGCAGTATCTCTAGGCATAGATAATTTCTTTGGTTATCTGTTGTTTGACGATGTGTTTTGCAGTTCGGGTTTTAATCCGACAGGTTGTTATCCGCTATAATCAAAATATTGTGTTTTAAATTTATGTCCGATGAGGTGGAGCATGGCAATGTCTGAATTTGCGGGTAAAAAAGCGCCGGAGGCGATGTTGGAAAATATTGCCAAATTAATGGTGGATTATTATGCGTTAAAGCCGGATGTGGCTAATCCAGCACAGGCGGTGAGTTTTGGTACATCGGGTCATCGCGGCTGTTCGAGTCAAACCAGTTTTAACGAGGATCATATTGCGGCGGTGTGTCAGGCGTTGGTGGAGTATCGGGCGCAATCGGCTATTACCGGGCCGCTGTTTATGGGGATGGATAGTCATGCGTTGTCGGAAGCGGCGCAGGCAACGGCGATTGAGGTGTTTGCGGCAAATCGTGTGCCGGTGATTATTCAGGGCAATGGGCGTTATACACCGACGCCGGTGATTTCGCAGGCGATTATTCGCTATAACCGTGGCCGCAAAGCAGGCCTGGCGGATGGCGTGGTGATTACACCGTCACATAATCCGCCGCAAGATGGCGGTTTTAAATATAACCCGCCGAATGGTGGGCCAGCCGATACGGATGTAACCGGTTGGGTACAAAAACGTGCGAATGAGATTTTATTAGCCGGTGGTGGCGATATTGAGCGCATGAATTTGAGCCGTGCGATGCAATCGGAGTTTGTGCAAACTCGTGACTTGATTACGCCGTTTGTGAAAGATTTGGCGGATGTGGTGGATATGCAGGCGATTGCGCAGGCCGGATTGAAGTTAGGCGTTGATCCGATGGGTGGCGCAGCGGTTGATTTCTGGCAGCCGATTGCTGAAACCTATGGCTTAAATATTGAGGTGGTCAATCCGTATGTTGATCCGACGTTTCGGTTTATGACGGTGGATAAAGACGGCAAAATTCGTATGGATTGTTCGTCGCCTTATGCGATGGCGGGATTGATTGGGTTAAAAGATCGGTTTGATATTGCGTTTGGTAATGACCCGGATGCCGATCGACACGGGATTGTCACGCGTTCGATGGGCTTGATGAATCCGAACCATTATTTGGCGGTGGCGATTGAGTATTTATTTAGCCATCGACCGAATTGGTCTGCGCAGGCGGGTATCGGTAAAACGCTGGTGTCGAGTTCGATGATTGATCGCGTGGCCGCCGGTTTAGGGCGTAAGTTAGTTGAAGTGCCGGTGGGCTTTAAATGGTTTGTACCAGGCCTGGTAGATGGTTCGTTAGGATTTGGCGGCGAAGAGTCGGCAGGCGCATCGTTTTTGGATCGCAATGGATTGGCGTGGAGCACCGATAAAGACGGCATTATTATGAATTTATTGGCGGCGGAAATTACCGCGGTGACGAGCAAAGACCCGGGGGAACATTATCAGCGGTTGACTGCGCAATATGGCGCACCGTTATATACCCGGATTGATGCGGCGGCGAATCGTGAACAAAAAGCGCGTTTAAGTAAGCTAAGTGCCGAACAGGTGAGCGCGACGATGTTGGCGGGTGAGTCGATTGAGGCTAAATTAACGCACGCTCCCGGCAATGGCGCGGCGATTGGCGGTTTAAAGGTAACAACGGCGAATGGTTGGTTTGCGGCGCGGCCATCGGGCACTGAGGATGTATATAAGATTTACGCTGAATCGTTTAAGGACGAAGCGCATTTAAAGCAGATTGTAAGCGAGGCGCAAGCAATGGTGGATGCGGTGTTGAAGGGGTAGCGTTGGGTTGGTTTTTTGTAGGTTGGGTTTTAACCCGACAAGGTAAATGAATGTGAGGCTGTTATGTCATATAACAATTTGCGAAAAGGACGTTTTTCTTCAGCGAATCAGTTGTATTTTGTGACAGTTGTTGTACGTGAAAGACGTGCGATATTCTCCGATTTATATTGTGCTCGAATTTTAGTTGCCATTTTACGTGAGTTGGAAAATGAAGGCTTAGTGTCGTGGCTAAGTTGGGTAGTGATGCCAGACCATTTTCATGGGTTAATTCAATTGAAATCCGGTGACATTTCAACTGTGATGAAATTATTGAAAGGACGTTCGGCGAGCAGACTTAATCAGCATTTAAGTTTGGCGGGAGCATTTTGGCAACCGAGCTTTTTTGATAGAGCTTTACGGCGTGAAGAGGATGTAAAGGCGATTGCCCGTTATATTGTTGCCAATCCTTTACGGGCAGGGTTGGTCGAAGACATTGGGTTGTATTCGCATTGGGATGCAATTTGGTTGTAGGTTTTTTGTCGGACTGAAGTCCGACCTACTTCCAGTCTACGATTTGTCTTAGATTGTCGGGTGGTGGTTTTGTAGGTCGGGTTTTAACCCGACAACTATTTAATGTATATAACGCGAGCTTGTGAGGCCGGCGGCGGTGAAATCGGTTTGGGCTGTTTGTACCATTGCCCATGCCCCACAAAGATACACAGTCGCGTGTGTTAAATCCGGGTGTTGACTGAGTGCATACTTATGGACTAATCCGGTTGCACCCGTCCAGGCCTGGTCGGGCTCTGAAATCACCGGAATATAGTCAAGTAACGGGTGTTGGTTGGCGAGTGTTTGCAAAACATTGTGAATATATAATTCGTCGGCATGGCGTGCGCCCCAATAAAGTTTGGTTGGGTGCTGAATGCCATTCTGCAGACGTTGTTCAAGTAGCGCTTTGAGTGGCGCAATGCCGGTACCGCCGGCGATATACAAATTCAACTCCGTTTCGTGTTGCAGTTTGAGTTGTGGTTTTGGACCGTCAACCCATAAGGTATCGCCTGCTTGGACATTAAACAGGCGTTGCATCCACGGGCTGTCTTCCTGATTACGAATATGTAATTCGATCATGCCGTTGGCCAGCGGGGCGTTGGCAATAGAGAAAGGTTTGGTTTGTTCGCCGTCAAAACCGAGCATGACATAATCCCCGGCTTGATAACTGAACACGTTTTTAGGTTCTAAAAACAGTTGCAATATATAAGGTGTCAGGCGAATGGCGCTGTAAACAATAAAGGGATGCATTAATAAAATCCTGGCTTGTTAAAAATTAACCGTAAGCGGTTTATAAGTCGAAATTTGTCCATACCGGCGCATGATCAGACGGTTTTTCCAATCCCCGTACATCATAAGCAATATCAGAGTCGGTAACATGGGCATAAGCCGATGCGCTGGCTAAGATGGTGTCGATACGCAGACCGCGTTTGGGTTCATCTTCAAAACCTTTCGAACGGTAATCAAACCAGCTGAAACGATCATTGCTTTGCGGATGAATTTTGCGATAAGTGTCGAATAAACCCCAATCCATTAAGGTTTGCCACCATTCACGTTCTTCGGGTAAAAAGCTGGTTTTGCCGGTTTTTAGCCAGCGTAGCCGATTCGCTTCGCCAATGCCGATGTCGATATCTTGCGGTGAAATATTGAAGTCGCCCATCACCACGAGGTTTTGTTGCGGCGAGCATTCATGCTTTAAGTAGGTCATTAAGTCGGCATAAAACGCTTGTTTAGCGGGAAACTTAATCGGGTGGTCGCGGCTTTCGCCCTGCGGGAAATAGCCGTTAAGCACCCTGATTTTTTCGCCTTTAACAGTGGTGAAGTCGCCGATAATCATGCGGCGTTGCGCATCATCCGTATCGGTTTTCCAGCCTTTTTGCAGTGCAGTTAGCGTTAAATGCGGTTTGTAAAGCAAGGCTACGCCGTAATGGGTTTTTTGACCAAAATATTCGGCTTTGTAACCGAGACTTTCGATGTCGAGTAACGGAAATTCATGGTCTTGCACTTTGGTTTCTTGCAGGCCGATAATGTCAGGTTGGTATTGGTCAACCAAGGCTTGCAGTTGGTGTTGGCGCATACGCACACTGTTGACATTAAATGAGACGATTTTCATGAATTTGGCTCAGTTTTGCATTAAATTGGGGCGAATTATAGCATAGCCATGGGTCGCATCCGCCAACGGATTTGGTATGATAGCGGTTTTGCGAATTTAGAGAATAGTGGTATGAGTCGAGTGTATCGTTTGGTCATTTCTTGCCCTGATCGTGTAGGGATTGTGGCGAAAGTGGCGAGTTTTATCGCTGAGCAGGGCGGCACGATTGTAGAAGCGAATCATCATACTGATGCGGGTAACGGCTGGTTTTTTATGCGCCACGAAATTTTGGCCAGCTCGTTACCGGCGGGGTTGGCGGATTTTGAGGCGAAGTTTGCGCCGATTGCGGCGGAGTTTGATATGACTTGGTTTATGTCAGACTCCGAAAAACCGAAAAAAATCGCGTTGTTTGCGAGCAAAGAGTCGCATTGTTTAGCGGATTTAATGTATCGCTGGCATGAAGGCGATTTGCCGGGTGAAATTGTGTGTGTCATTGCTAACCATGAAGATTTACGTTCGATGGTGGAGTGGTACAAAATTCCGTTTCATTATGTGCCGGTGAAACCTGAGCACAAAGCGCAGGCGTTTGCCGAGTCGGAGCGTTTGGTGTTGGATTATCAGGCGGATGTGGTGGTGTTGGCGCGTTATATGCAGATTCTGCCGCCGAAAATGTGCCGCGATTATGCCGGGCGGGTGATTAATATTCATCATAGTTTTTTGCCATCGTTTGTGGGCGCAAAACCTTATCATCAAGCGTATGAGCGTGGGGTGAAGTTGATTGGTGCGACCTGTCACTATGTCACCGAAGAGTTGGATGCGGGGCCGATTATTGAGCAGGATGTGATTCGGGTCAATCATGCTCATAGTATCGAGGAAATGCGCCGCCAAGGGCGCGATGTAGAAAAAACGGCTTTGTCACGCGGGTTACGTTTCCATTTGGAAGATCGGGTGATTATTCACGGCAATAAAACCGTGGTGTTTGCGAATTAAGTAGACCACTAGGCCTGGTTTTAAAGGGAGTAGGTCGGGTTTTAACCCGACAAGTTGGTTGGGTTGATAGGTTGTTGTCGGACTAAAGTCCGACCTACAGCTTGACCTACACTCCCGTAATTAGGTAGGGTTTAAAGGAAAATAACATGAATTTAGAGACATTTAAGCAAGCTTTAGAAGCCTTAACTGATGCGGATTGGCAGGCGGTTTTGGATGGCGCAGGGATTGTGGTTGAGCAGGATGCAAAACTATCGGTGGGTAATCCTGATCAGGCGTTTGTGCTGTATGAGTTGGGTGAAGAAACCTTTCCGTCTGCCGAAGCGTTAAAACAAGCTTTGCTGGCGCAGGCAGAAGCGCTATGGAACGAATATTATCAGTACAATCCGTTTAGCAAACAGGGTTTTTATCGCAAGGCACGTGCGGCGATGGAGCAAGTGGGCATTACGAATTTTGTATCGACGCCGAAAAGTCCAAGCTCACATCGGTTGTTTGTTGAGGGCGCGGAAGTGGTGGCGATTGATCAATCCAGCCCAATGTTTAAATATGCGTTTCATTGCCAGATAGATCAGGAATTGAACCCAACCGCTTTAACCAACAAGGCTAATAACTGGTTGAACTCGGGCGCGGCGTATGAAGAGTATATTTGTGTGAATGTGTGTCGTTTTGGTTCTAAATCGTTAGATTAATTCGCATTGAAAAGTTGATGTATCATCTGTTTTAAATAGGTTTCGACCCCTTTTCTACCGGCAAGACCGTGGTTTAATGCCACGGTTTGCCAGTCCTGTTTCTGCAGTATTTTATCCAGCCACAGCGATTGTTCGTTCTCGTTAAAACGCATTAATACTTGCGGATGATTCACTGTCCATTGCCAAAGCCGCCCGCTGACGGCTTCGTAAGGGCGTTGTTGATTAGCATAGGCGACTAAATCCGGTTGCATGATTATGTTTTTAAGCGGAATTGGTGCAGTTTCGGCTAAGAGTTGCAGCACCAGGCCTGGTTCCAGCCGATTAGCGTTTTCCATCAGGTTGTGGACAAGTTGGTGTTGGTAATGCTCTTTAACAGAATCAAGTGCGGCGAGTGGCTGCGCCGAAAATAGCATAATAAGATTGTGTGTGCCGCTGGCTTTGTCGCGTTTTGCACCCAGGTGCACACTGTAAAAACCTTGTGATTGCCAAAATTGATGTAATTCAGATGTTACGCCGAAACTGGCACTGAAGAAGTCTGCTTTACTCTGCGTTCGCCAGGCCTGAATCAATCGGCTGGCAATCGCTTGGCGGCGGGTTTGCGGGTGCACCGCTAAACGCATGACCCGTTCGCTGTTTAAATTCAATAATGCCTCCACGCCGCTATGTTGGCGCAAAAGTTGTGGTACCAGATGACCTTTTACACGGCGTTGGTGACCCAATGGCGGCAAATGCCCTTCGGTTGTAACTAATAATACGCCAACAATGGTGTCTTCTATGCGCGCTACATACAACTGTAATTCGGGCACAGAAAGCAGTTGCTGCAGGTCAGCCGGTCGGGTTTGGTAGTGTGCATGGACTAATAATGCAAACACTTGCCTTAAGTCTGTCGGCGAAAGCTGGACGGCTCGATGCGATTGAATCGACAGTTTAGAGTTGTCCGGCAGATTGTCGAATGTATTTAATTCGCAGTCGAGTAACAATGCTTGATGGGTGGCGAGTTCTAGCGGATCATTTTCTGCCCAGCGAACCGGCTGATTAAGATGGATTTGTTGCCAACCCGGATAAAGCTTGTCGATCAAGGGTAATAATCGCAGACTAAAACCCCGACCTGAACCTTCATAACCATGCAGTGTCGTTGACAATACCACCCGTGGATAACGCGCCAGAATAGTTTGCAACATTGGGGTCGGTAAATGCGCGGCCTCATCAATGAGGATTAAATCTGCCGAGCAGGAGTTGAGCAATAAATCATCTGGTGCTTTAAAGCGTAAAGTTTGTCCGCTAGCGCTGACCACCAGGCCTGGTGCTTTTGGGTTGACCCCTAACAATTTGGCGGCTTGGATCAAGGCAAGTTCACACTGCTCTAAACGCGCAGCACTTATTATAATTTCGGCTTTTCCTTGTTGCATCAGTTCTGCTGCGGCAGTGCCGAGCAGGGTGGTTTTTCCGCGACCGCGATCTGCACTGATCACTAATGGACGTTTGCTATGACCGTTTGCAACCTGAATAATGGCCTGTAATGCACGTTGTTGGTCAGTTGTTAAGCCATTATTTGTGTCGGCTGCTTTTGTGTTGTTAACCACCAGGCCTGGTAACGGTTGGTGTTGAGTTATCCAGAGTGCATGTGAGGTTAAGTTTTGGTACAGATGTTGAATGAATGCCGGATCAGCATGTTGTGCATTGTGTGGAAAACTCATAAAACGCTGATTGGCCGAGTTGGGTATTTGTAGCCATTCTTGCAATGGCGGAATGAGTAACCATAAGATACCGCCGGCTTGAATCATGCCGCTAACCAAACCGAATGCATCTGCATCAATGCCGGTTTCGGCACAGATCACCGCGTGTGGAATTTCTTGTCCGAGACGGTGTTTAAGTTGGGTTAAGTCGAGGTTTTGAAATGAAGAATTTAAGCTAGTATCACCCAACCACAAGGTGTCGGCAGGCAGGTGATATTGTTGGAGTTGTTGTAGACGCCAATCAAGCTCGCCGCAGAGAATGACGAGTTGACGATGACGCGCACGCAGTAATTGCGTGCGCAAACCATCAAACCAAGTGGCTGGCGTCACGATAACAAATTAAAATACAACGGTTACACCGGCAAACGCACCGTCAATCGTAATATCCGTTTTCACATCAACCCCTAAACCGTCAATGGTTAATGACTGCATGCGGTAACCGGCTTCTAAGCCTAGTTTTACCCCCATTCCAATCAAGTCCCAGCGCACTTTAACACTGCTGTCGCTGATGCTCGAGTTATCGTAACCGATGGTTTTCATATCGGCTGATAACGTAATATCGGTCGCCGGAATCGGTAAATGCACCCCTAAATAACCCATAGGAATAATGGCATCAATTTTTTCACTGGTTGCGCCGCCGACAACTTCGCCTGAAACTTGTTTAAAGGTTAAACCGAAGTTGATATCCACCATTGGAATGGGCAAACCCCAATAAAGCGTAGCATCCAACTGATCTAACGTTAGTTTGTCAGTTGATTTTTCGCTGCTAAATGCTGTTTGCTCAATCATGGCGTTCGGCAATAACGGAATCGGGTGGTTGATATAGGCCCAAACGTAATTATTTGAGCTGGTTTTTAAGTTGCTGTCGGCATCAAAAAAGGTTACGCCCGATAATTCAGCGGTTCCGCTAGGCGTGGCTTGCCACATACCTGCGCCGACACCGGCACCTAATAGATCCGCTTGTGCCGCAATTGGCGTTAATAATAATGCACTCAGTGCTAAGGGTAACTTTTTCATGATGTATCCTTTTAGGTCGAATTAAATGGTTCGATTTGGATTTTAGCGGATTTTTGCGCTTAAAGATGATTTTTTTGCAGATGAAATTGGTGCGGCAGGAGAGACTCGAACTCTCATGATTTGCATCACACGGACCTGAACCGTGCGCGTCTACCAATTCCGCCACTGCCGCGTTTGGATGTTTTGAGTTGATAGCGTTATATGATGCGGATTTGCCTCGGGTTTGTAAAGGGGTAAAATAGCCGTTTTTATGCCTTTCTAGTGAATGAAATCAGTTAATGAAACTTGCCCCTTTAATCGCTGCTCAGATTCCCCCCCTTGCTAACACGTCCGCCTGTTTGTCAGAACTCAGCTTGCCGATAAAACGTTTGAGCGCGGAATTTTCGGATGCAAAACACTACACCATGGCGATGTGCGGTGTTGGCAATGGCCTAGGTTTATTATGTTGTTTAGAGGCTTGGCAAAAACATGCCCCTGTCGATGCGTCGTTGCATTTATTGGCGTTGGAGTCGCATCCTTGGGCGTTGGCGGACTTAGAAAAAGCACAGCAACAATGGTCTGATCTGGCGGCATTGTCAGCGGTTTTTTTGGCGAATTACCCAAGTTTATTACCCGGTTGGCGAGATGTTTGGTTGTTCGAAGGGCGTGTACGAATGACCTTTTGGTTTGGTGATATGACGCTTGGACTAACGCAGTTTGAGCAGAAAATTGATGGCTGGTTGCTACAACAATTGCCGACCGATCCTGGCCAAATTTTCACCCAGATGGCACGTTTAAGTCGCGCAAATAGTTTGCTGTTGAGTTGCAATTCTGCGGGGATTAAATCGGCGGATTTAGAGCAAGTCGGTTTTACGGTTTCCGATCTTGATAAGGACGCTACATTTTTACAAGCGCACTTATCTGCTGAGCGACCCTATAGTGAAAAGGCGCCTTGGTTTGTGCGTCCGCCGCCCCAAAATCAGCCCGGTCGGGTATTGGTGGTGGGTGCCGGTTTAGCGGGGGCGGCAGCGGCCTTTGAATTGGCGGAAGCCGGTTGGCAAGTCACGGTATTAGAAGCTGCAGAACAGGCCGCATCGCAAGCATCGGGTAATTTATCCGGTGCATTACACCCGTTGGTTACCGCCGATTGGAATTTACGCAGCCAGTGGTATTTATTGGGCTTAGAGGCAACGTTAAGGCGACTAACACCTTGGTTGGAAAAGGGTGAAGTTAAGGGTGAATTAAACGGTTTGGTACATTTGGCCGTGGATAATGTCAGTCGGCAACGCATGTTGGAAGCGTTGCAGCGAAATTTACCGGAGCAATTTTGTCATTGGATTGATGTTGCGAAAGCAGAAGCGTTGTTAGGCGGGGCTGTCAAACATGATGGCTTGTTTTTCCCGCAGGGCGGTTGGCTTAATCCGCCATCTATTGTAAAACGCTGTTTACAACATCCACACGTTGAGGTGCATTATCTGCAATCGGTGAGCCAATTGGAAAAACAGACTGACGGTTGGCGAATTCAAACGCAACACCAGGCCTGGTATGCCGATGCGGTTGTGGTGGCGACGGGTGCGCTGTCTGCCTTAAATGAATTACTTCATTTACCGATTCGGCCATTAAAAGGTCAGGTCAGTCATCTGACGATGCAACACCAGGCCTGGTGTTTAAAACGCGCGATGAGTCATCGCGGTTATTCTGCACCTTGCGGGAACGGTGCGGCCGTCACCGGTGCAACCTTTGAAGCCCCGAGCTTAGAACCGAGTGTTTCAGTGGCCAGTCATCAAACTAATCTGATGATGGCGGCAGAAAGTGCGCCGGATTGGTTAGTCACCACCGCGGAAAAGTTGGACGGCCGAGTTGGTTTTCGCCCGACTACACCGGATCATTTACCCATTATTGGACCGATTACCGACCAGGCCTGGTTGGAATCAGCCTATTTACAACAATCACATACCCAAGCGATTTTTCGTTATCCGACTCAACGTTATCAACAAGGCTTGTATGTCAGTAATGGTCACGGTGCACGTGGTTTAATGTCGGTTTTTTTGGCAGCCAATATGATTGTGGCAGATCTTAATGGCATGGCGGCAGCGGTGCCGCAAGCGTTATATCATGCAACCCATCCGGCACGATTTGCAATTCGGCATTGGCGAAAAGGGAGTTAATGTTGCTCAGTAACAATGGGCGGCAGTATGTTAAAATGCATCTTTTATAGCAAAGTGATACTTAGGATTCCGGATTCTGCAGTTAATTGCAAAGGGGGCGTGATGAAGTATGCAGTTTGGTTATTGCTAATTAGTTTGTTCGGTTGTGCACAAAAACCGGTTGTTACTGTTGTTGATAAACCGTTTGATACCGCATCTGCCTGGACAACGGCGGATGCGGATCAGGTCGCAAAAGCCATGACGGCAGATATGCTCGGATTCCCTTGGTTAGCGGGTTTTCAACAGCGCACGAATGGCGAATCACCGGTGTTGCAAGTGGGTCAGTTGGACGATCAGACCAATGAACAACTGGCGATGGAATATTTCCGTGAAGCACTAAATCAGCAGTTGTTAGCGGCTAAATCGGTAAAAGCCGTGGCCGGTGAACATGGTGAAGCCGACTTTGTGTTATCCGGTCGCATTAATGTGCAAATAGAGCAAACGGAAGTACAACGCACGGCACGTTATCAAGTGACCTTAAACTTGATCGAAAAATTGACTCAACGCCAGGTTTGGTTTGGGGAATATATGATTGAGAAAAAACAACGCAAAACCCCAGTTCAGCCAAGGAGTTAATAGAGATGTTTGGACGTTTATTCATGTTATTAATTCTAATCATTGTGTTAGCGTTTGCTGTCATGTTTGATTGGTATGGTGCGCGTTCGTATTTTGAGCAAGGTTTAGAGAAAACCGGGCAAACGGTTGAATCATTAAGTGAAGCGGGTGATCGCCTGCAAGATACATTTAAACAAAAGTAATTGAGGTTAAGGGCGTAAATATGAAAGGTTTAGTGAAAGCAACGGCGGTTGCATTGATGAGTTTAGTGGCAACCGGCGTATTGGCAAACAATAAAGTCGGCGTTTCCGCTACATTGGCGGATGAAGCGGCGCGTTTTGGTATAGTGAGCGAATCAGAGTGGATGTCTGAAATTTATCGTTTTGAAGCCGGGTTTATGTATAACACGGACAAAGACCGAATGATTGACGCGTCCATTCTTTATACCAATAAAGGACAGATTGATCCTAATCTTGACGTGGGTTTTAAAGCGAAAGGCGCGTTAGTGGTTGTGGATGCGGTGAATAAAGATACCTATGGCATTATGTTAGGGGTGTTTGGTCGTTATTGGTTACCGACGCCGGTGCCTTCTGCTTTAGTGGCCGAAGTGATTCATGGTCCGCAAATTATTACGTTTGGCGAAGGTGATTCGATGACCGAATTGCATGTGCGCGCACAAACCCAATTATTGCGGAATCTTAATGGTTTTGTTGGTTATCGCTCTTTCCGTATTACAAAAGATAAGATCGACTATTTTGTAGATGATGCTGCACACCTTGGGGTTGAATTAACCTTCTAATCTTTTTACCGTTTAAACCTTATTCTCAAGGTTTAAACGGTTTCTGTTGACCTGTTTCAGTGTGGCTAACTATAATCTGCGCTAATGGATGCATAAGGTTTAGCTTATGCCAAGCCTTTTTGGATTGATATGTATCACTATCAGATGGAATCAGCATGACAAAATTATATAAAACGTCAGATATTACAAGACGTAAGTTTTTATTGGGCGGTGCGGCTACTTTAGCGGCGATGACAACTTCTTTTAATGCACAAGCGTTAAAAAATACGCCGGTTCATGTTGTGATTGCGGGCAGTGGTTCGGCAGGAATCAGTATTGCAAATCGTTTAGCACGAGTGCTAAAAAAGGGTCGAGTTACGGTAATTGACCGTAAAGAAACACATTATTACTGGCCTGGTTTGACATTAGTTGCGACGGGCGCTTGGCCAAAAAGTAAAGTGCTGGGGCAGAATGCCGATTATTTGCCGTCTAATGTCGACTGGATTAAGGAAATGGTCGCAGAGTTTGATCCGGATAATAAACAAGTTGTCACTGATACCGGACGGGCTGTTAATTATGATTATTTGGTGGTTGCAACCGGTGTGGAATACAACTATCACGCGATTGAAGGATTAGACACCGATGCCATCGGGCATAACGGCTTAGCCAGCGTTTATCACAGTCCGGATGCAGCTGAGCGCAGCTGGGATGCCATTAAAAAATATTCTGAGCAGGGTGGAAATGGCTTTTTTACCTTGCCAAGCACCCCGATTCGATGTGCCGGTGCGCCGTTAAAAATGACGTTTTTAACCCTAGATCGGTTACAGCAAAACGGCGGTTTCGCTAAAGCTAAAATGAATTTTTATTCGGCCACTAACAACCTTTTTGGTTTGCCTTGGTTTAATCAATTTATTCTGGATCGTTACCATGACGCCGGCATGACGGTTAAGTTTCGTACCGAATTAAAAGCGGTTGATACCGATAAACGTATCGCGACCTTTGTGGATGCCGATGGCGAAAGGTTTGAGACAGATTATGATTTATTGCATATTGTGCCGCCCATGCGCGCTTCTGCGCCGGTGCGTAATTCTAAGCTGGCCTGGCGCGAAGGTAATATGGCGAGTGGCGGTTGGTTAGCGGTAGATAAAGAAACCTTACAACACATAAATTACCCTGAAGTGTTTGGCTGTGGTGATGTGAATGGCACGCCGCGGGGCAAAACGGCAGCGACCGTTAAAATGTCAGTGCCGATTGTAGTGGCCAATTTATTGGCAACGATTGCCGGCCAAGAATTGCCGGCTAGTTTTAATGGTTATACATCGTGTCCGTTATTGACTAAGTTTGGTGCGGCAATGCTGATTGAATTTGACTATAACGGTGACTTAACCCCTACATACCCATTTATTGATCCACACAAAGAATCTTGGTTGGCGTGGGTGATGAAAGAGCAGTTGTTAAAACCGACCTATTTGCAAATGCTGAAAGGTAATGTGTAGTTAACGCTTAAAGGGGAATTTGGAATGAGTGAATTAAATCTGACGTTTTTTATGTTGCTCGGTTATGCCCAAGCGCATTGGTTTGTTGTGTTGTTATTTGTGTTCGGCGCGGCGGGATTAAACTATACCGCGTGGGTACAGAAAGGCGCTTTTTTTAACCGCGATTTGCTTAAACAAACCGCAATTGGTTTTGGTGGTTTGTTTGTGTTTTTATGTTTAACCTTACCGGCTATGACCGGCTCGTCTTTGGCAATGCTTGGCTATTGGGTTGATTGGATGTTGCTGATTGTGATGGCTGGCGGATATGCGTTCGCTATCAGTTTGTGGGTGTATCCCATTTTACGATTACGCGAAAGTTTAAAGCCTGCCGATTAAGCCGTCAGTTCACATTTTGCTGATAAAAAGCCGCGTTAATCGCGGCTTTTTTATGCCACCAGGCCTGCTGAAGCCTCACCGAATACCTGTTTTTTGAATTCAGCCAGTGGTTGCGGTTTACTAAACAAATAACCTTGAAAACTTTCGCATTTGTATTCGCGCAACAGATCAAATTGCGATTGGGTTTCAACCCCTTCGGCGATCACACTCATCTGGAAACTTTGTCCTAACGTCATAATGGCTTGTACCATCACCGCATCCATATCATCGACGGTAATATCCCGAATAAAAGATTGGTCAATTTTGATTTGGCTTAAAGGTAATTGTTTGAGATAAGCCAAGGAGGAGAAACCGGTACCAAAATCATCCATTGAAAATTGAATGCCCAGCAATCTAAGTGCGCGCATTTTTTCAATAGAGTCATTGATATTGCTTAATAACATGCTTTCGGTCAGCTCCAGTTTGAGCATCAACGGATTAATTTTGTAGTGTTTTATTAAGTGTTTAATTTGATCAACAAAATTAGCTTGGCGTAACTGTTTGGCACTGATATTTACCGCCAATTGAATTAAACACAGTTTCGGGTCATGCCGCCATTCAGCGAGTTGTTGGCAGGCCGTTTCCAGCACCCATTCTCCGAGATTAAGGATTAAGCCGGTTTCCTCAGCCAGCGGAATAAAGTGGCTTGGAGAGACAAGACCATGCTCAGGATGGTGCCACCTTAATAACGCTTCGGCTCCCAAAATACGGCGATTTTTGTCAACTTGAGGTTGGTAATACAACTCCAGTTGTTGTAATTCAATCGCTTTACGTAAGTCTTGTTCAAGCAAGGCACGGGCATCCAGTTGGGTTTGCATTTCAGGGTCAAATAAACGAACTTCATTTCGACCGGAAGCTTTCGCCTGATACATCGCCATGTCAGTCCATTTTAATAAGTCATCAATCGGCTTTTCATGATCGCAAAAGATGGTGATTCCGATGCTGGCACTACTGTAATGTTCAACCTGGGTCCCTTTTAAATCGGTTGGCAGAAAATAGGGCTGGTTAAGACTTTGACGGATTTTTTCTGCCACATGGCTGGCTTGTTGTGCTGCTTTTACGGCATGTTGATCGAGATCAGTCAATAAGATGACAAATTCGTCTCCGCCAAAACGTGCCACGGTATCTCCGACACGTAAACAGTTTTTAATTCGGTTAGCGACCTCGATCAGCAGTTTGTCGCCGAGTTGATGACCGTGCGTATCATTTAAAACTTTAAAGTGATCAAGGTCGAGAAACAGCAGTGCGCCGTGCAACTGATTACGTTTGGTTTGTGCCATCAGCGTTTCCAAACGATCAATTAACAAACGACGGTTCGGTAAATTGGTTAGCGGATCAAAGAAGGCCAGGTTTTGAATTTGTTGTTCGGTTTGTTTACGTTCGGTAATGTCTTGCAATACGGCAACGAAATTACGAATCAGCCCGTCTTTATCACGCACCGGTGTAATGGTGACTTCTTCATAATAATTATCGCCATTTTTACGTGATTGCAGCAAGATGCCGTGCCAGACTTCACCTTGACGTACGACTTCTTGAATTTGTTGATAGAGTTCTTTGTCTGAGGGTTCGGCATGTTCCGGATGATATAAACAGCGCCCCATCACCTCATCTGACTGATAACCGGTCAAACTACTGTAGGCTTTATTCGCCCAAATAATGACACCTTTTTGATCTGTAATGGCAATCGCGTTGGCGGCATAATCCAGCGCGGTGTCATGCAGATTTAAGCGCTCCTCCGCTTTAAAACGCTCACTGATGTCGTGCACAATCGAAAATAACCGTACTTCCCCGTTTATGGTAATCGGTGATGAGTGAACCTCTACTTGGCGTACTTCGCCATTGGCAAGCATGTGGGGAAAAACAAAGTAATTACGTGCTTCTTGCTGCGCGCTTTCGCGCTCAGTGGCAATTTGCTCTTTTGGTAACGCATTAATTTGGTGAATGTTCATGGCCTTGAGTTGATTGGCGTCATAACCATAAAACTCGGCGGCCGCGAGATTAGCATCAATGATTTCACCGCTTTCGGGGGCAATTAATAACATGGGCGAGGCATGGTTTTCAAACATGTGGCGAAAACGTTGTTCGCTTTCATGTAATGCCAAGGTGCGCTCACGGACACTTTTTTCCAAATCCGCATTTAAATTTTGCAGAGATTGATTGAGTTGATCACGTTCCTTGGAGGTGTGGCTAAGGCGGCGGTTGCTGTAGACCAAATAACCGGCCAGTAGGCTAATAAGCAAAATAAAACCAATTAAACCTGTTAATACCGTATAAGGATAACGCTGATAAATATCACGCAAATGAATATCCTGCCGAGGCAGAACATCAAGGCGCAGCATCACCGCCTCAATCGGCGCATAGTTACCGGGTGGCGTAAAGCCGTAAAACTGGCCTTGTTTAGCCACATTACTGTCTGGTGCGATCTGCAGTAAGGCCATCGCGATCCGTTTAGACAGATCGTCAGAAGTATGCGGCATAGAAGCAAACGGCCATTCAGGATAAAGTGCAGTGGAGTGAACTTGAGGAAAACGGCTGGGTACAATCGGATTAATCAGTTTAATGTCTGACCATTTGAGCTGGCCTTCTCTGACCATGGCTTCAAGCACGCCGGTGCGCACAAAACCGACATCTGCACTGCCGCTTAAAACGGTTTTAACTACATTATCGTGGGGCATACCGGTAAACACGGTATGTTTAATATCGTAACCTTGTTTATACACTTCCCAGCGTTGCATTAAATAACCGCCAAATGATTGGCGAAATGTGGCGGCGACTTTGTGGCGACTGACATCAGCAAGATCATTAATATCATTGCGAGCTGCTCGAGTGAAAATAACCCCGCCAAACTGCGTCACCGGAATCCCCTCCGCTAACGGCATTAACGTTAACATCGGTGTAAGCTGGTTGTTATTATTGAGTTCTGTAAAATGCTGCGGATTGGTGAAAATATAATCAATACCCGCCTCTGCAAACACGCGATTCATTTCTTCATAAAACAAAATGCTGAGTTGAAAGTGGTATTGCGGCAACTGTTCATTCAGGTAATCCGCTAAAGGCTGCCAGCGTTTTTGAGTGGCTTCAACAGAACGAAACGATAAAACACCAATTTTTAGGGTCGGTTTTATACCATCATCGGCTTTTACGGGGGCGGCTTGACTTAACCATAAGCAAAAAACCACTAGCGCCAGTGGTGAAAGTACGTTACGCGCAAAGACAGTTAACCGCTTAAAATCACGGAATGGTGAGCAAACATGAGACGCCAAACTAAGCAAGGTCTTCCCCCGAAGATGACTTAGACATAAACCTGACATTCTGGTTTAGACCTGCCGTAGAGTCAACTAGCATTTGCCAGTATAAAAAAAATTGATGATTTAGATTAAGTTCAATGTTGTTAGCAATAAATGGTTTGTGATTAAACGGTTAAGCAGCTTGTTTATTAAAAAGGTGAATAATGAATTGATGTTATCGAATCTATTGCAGATAAAATAGACAAATCAACTTTTAGCGGAAGGGTAATAACATGGCAACGCGATTACGTTTTGGGTTAATGATTATTGGTGATGAAATTATTTCCGGCAAACGTCAAGATCGACATCTGGCTAACCTGACGGCATTACTTAAACCACGTGGTTTAAGTTTAAGTTGGGTAAGAATATTGGGTGATGAGGCCGGTTTGTTGGTGGACACACTCAAACAAACCTTTGCCAGTGGCGATGTGGTTTTTTGTTGCGGCGGAATTGGCGCGACACCGGATGACCGAACGCGCCAAAGTGCCGCGGCTGCTTTAAATGTGCCGTTAATACCTCATCCCGAGGCGGTAGCGGAAATTGAGGCGCAGTATGGTGATGCGGCTTATCCGCAGCGAGTGCGGATGGCAGAATACCCACAAGGTTCAGCCATTATTCCGAACCCCTTTAACCGTGTGCCGGGTTTTTCGATTCAGCGTCATTATTTTATGCCCGGTTTTCCGCAAATGAGTCAGCCGATGATGGAATGGGTGTTGGACACTTATTATGCCGAAGCGTGTCAACAACCGACCATTGAACGAGCCATTCGTTTAATTGACGGAATGGAAGCGGAATGGGTGGTGTTTATGGAGCAGTTTGAGCAGAGATTTCCGAGTTTACGTCTGTTCAGTTTGCCGCATATCGGCAGTGATGGCCGACGTTTTATTGAGTTGGGGGTTGAGGGCGAGCCAATGTTAGCCGATAGCGGGATTAAAGTGATTATTGACGAAGCTAATGCACGCCAGCAGGTTTGGGAGCCGATTGCTTGAGTGCTGAAGCGAAATTCGACAACTGGGATGTGATTATTATCGGCGCGGGTGCGGCCGGATTAATGTGTGCCGCCCAAGCCGGTTATCGTGGGCGTTCG
>DIJW01000216.1 GCA_002421475.1 Thiomicrospira sp. UBA5634
CAGACCAATCGGTCGATCTTAATAACGCAACCGCGGCTTTATCCAAATTGTAACGCCAAGGCGAAAACAGCTTAACGTGCCCAAAAGATTCAAGATTGCTGGCTACGCCCGAACCGGCTTCTAGGATAAGCGGAGTCAAACCTTTTGCAATTAAATGTGCCGCCGCGGCAAGCCCCACCGGACCGGCTCCGATTACCGCAACCGGAAGATTTTTCATTTCAATTTTTAATGCTGTTTCCATCATGTTTTCTCCATATATGTATTTCGTCGAAATACGAACAATAAATGTAAAAAAAACTACAACCCGTTTACCAACGCTTTATAACGCGCCAAAACGTCTTGATTCACGCAATAACACACTCGGTTTTCATCGGCATGACCAATAATTAGACCGGCGTCTTTCAAAATGCTGACGTGTTGCGAAACGGTTGACGCCGCCAGCGGAACCAGATCAGTCAACTTGCCAAAATAGCAGGCACCGTGACCACTCAAATAGTTCAATAATTGCACGCGCGCAGGATGACCCAAGGCTTTGCTTATTTTCGCCAGGGCTTCAAAATCGGATAAAACCAAATCATCACGATTTTCTTGATCACACGAAACATCACAGGGTTCAAGCATGGGTACCGCACCTTATTCGTAAACTAACGAATAAGGTGCTCGATAGGGAAAATCCTGTCAATTATTTTTTTCCACTCACCAGGCTGGTGGTTGTACGAGTATTGAACATTTCAAACTATCTTCACCACATATAAAAACGGCGGGATCTAACCTCGCCTAACCTACAATAACTCTGCCTAAAAGCGCTTAACACTTTGATTAATTTTGCAAACCATATATAGTTTTCCCCTCCTAATGCGGAGAGGGAAAATTATGCTCAAACAACATTTGTTGCTCGGTATTTTTTTATTAAATTACCTAAACACTGTTTCTGCACAGGAACATCATGGGCATCAATTTCTAGTGCAAACATCCGCCTGGACTATGCATTATCAACACGACCCCGAACACAACAACCATCAAGAATTAATTAATCTGGTTTGGTATCCGAGCTCCGATTATCAACCGCATGCGATAAAAAACAGTCAATACGGCTGGGTAAACCACTCTCAATGGTTTTTAGGCGCGGCGACGTTTAAAAACTCTTTTTCGCAACAAACCTATTACGGCTATTTTGGCGGGCGTTACCGTTTTAATGAAGGTCAGTTTGTCGAACCCTATTTGCGAGTAACAGGTGGACTGCTGCACGGCTATCGCGGTAAATATCAACATAAAGTGCCGCTGAACCAATATGAAACCGCGCCGGTTATTGTGCCGTCAATCGGCGTTGATATACAAAACGTCAGCTTTGAATTGGTGGCCTTCGCCGCATCCGGTGTAATGTTGAATGTAGGTTATTATTTTCGCTAACCACCAGGCCTGGTTTTGGCCTGGCATAGAAATTTTCAAAGTGTCTTCACTAGTCCAGATTGCTAGAATTCATGCATATTTTTAATAGGGTTTATGGATGGCCACTGCATAGTTTTTTTGCATTCAGCGCATTTTATCGTTATCTAATCTGTAACCAATTATTCATCCGACACTCGCAGTCTCATTGCTCAGTTTGAACCCTCCAGGGTTTCATCTGTATACAAATGCGTTGACTTAGCTGGATAAGTTTAATCAAAAGGGATAAAAATATGATTGAATTCAACTCAACACTGACTTGCCCAGAATGCGGGCAAAGCAAAACCGAACAGATGCCAATTGATGCTTGCCAGTATTTTTATGAATGTACCTTTTGCCGAGCATTATTAAAACCCTTGCCAGGTGATTGCTGTGTATATTGTTCGTATGGCGATGTGCCTTGCCCGCCCATCCAACAGCAAACAAACTGCTGCAGTTGAACCTTGCCCATTTAAAGCCTTGAATTTAGCCAATACTAGGGCAGGTTTTTTATCATATAAAAATTTGGAGCTCGAAACGTGTCTTGGATTATTACTAAATATTTAATTACGGCTGGCCTGGTCGTACTCATTAGTGAGCTGGCAAAACTCAACGACAAACTCGGTGCTTTGATCGCTTCTTTACCATTAATCACTCTATTAACTTTATTCTGGCTTTATTTTGAAGACCAACCGAGCATTAAAATTGCTAACCACGCTTTTTATACCTTTTGGTTTGTGATCCCAACCTTGCCAATGTTTTTGGCTTTCCCGTTTTTATTATACAAAACCGGATTTTGGTACGCGATGGGAATAAGCGTCATCATTACTATAGCCTGTTTTTTAATCCTTTTAGCGGTAACACGTTATTTCAATCTTGATCTTTTATCCTAATTTTCAATCACCACCAAGCCTGGTTTTGGCCTGGCATAGAAATTTTCATTGTGCCTTGACCGTCTCAAATTGCTAGAATTCGTTCACATTTTTATTGAGGTTGGTGAATGAACACTTCACACTTTTACTCTTGGCGTTTCGTGACATTTTTTGCACTCGCCACGCTGATCACTCTTGGTTTATTAGGCTCTCTTGCAGACTGGCGTTTGCAGTTGTTATTGCTGCTGGGTATGGCGCTGGGCGCAACCCTAAACTATTTTGTATTCGGCTTTAGCAGTGCATGGCGGCGTTGCATTTTGCAACAACGCACCGCCGGAATTCGAGCACAAATTGTCATGCTGATGTTGGCGTTAGTGTTGTTTAGCCCATTGCTTTGGCTCGGCAATTTCGGCGAACAGAGCTTTCAAGGCATTGTGCGCCCGGCCGGATTATCCGTCATACTCGGCGCGTTTTTATTCGGTATCGGTATGCAACTGGCGGCGAATTGTTCATCCGGCACACTTAATCGCATCGGCCAGCTTGAACCGCTATCATTTATCAGTTTTGTGATGTTATTTGTCGGCGGCGTTATCGGCGCTTATTGGTACGACAGTTGGTCATATTGGCCGGCATTGGCATCCTTTTCACTCACCCAACATTTTGGCTGGCTCGGATTGGTTTTATCGCTGGTTGTGCTGGGTTTAATTTATCGCTGGATGACACGCTGCGAACAGCAGCATTGCCAAAATATCGAACCGATTGTCAGCCGCCACCAGGCCTGGTGGTGGCATAGTTCGCCATTACTCAAAGCCGGTGTGTTATTAGCATTACTCAACTTTGCAATCTTAATTATTTCCGGACAACCTTGGTCGTTAGCGTCGGTGTTTACGCTATGGAGTTTAAAACTGTCTGACAGTTTAGCGCTTGGATTAGACTGGCAATTCTGGCAAATTGCCGGACTGTATCAACAACGCATGGCACAAAGCCTATTGAGCGATGTAGTGAGTTTAACTACCATTGGCGTGATTTTAGGTTCGCTGTGGATAACACTGCTTGCGCCCCGTAACCGTGCCCCGATTCAACGCAACCTAAAACAAGCCGGCCTGTATGCTATTGGCGGATTTTTGATGGGATTTGGCGCAACCCTGTCGTATGGTTGTAATGTCGGCGCGTTTTTCAGCGGCATTGCATCCGGCAGTTTACACGGCTGGTTGTGGATAGTTTTTGCGGTTTTCGGTAATATCGTGGCTTTGAAATGGCTTATGAGAACAAAATAGTATGCACAACGAAACACCGGCTTCATTATCTATTATTCAAACCAAAGGCACTTTGGATTGGGCATACCCGAGTTTGATTTTAGCCAGCACCGCCCGCACAATGGATCAAGACGCGCATATCTTCTTTAGTTATTACGGTATTCGCTGCTTGCTGAAAGACACCTCCAGCCTGCGTGTTTCGCCGGTTGGCAATCCGGCCATGCCGATTCGATTACCGTTTGGACCAAGTTGGTTACGCCGCGCTGACTTACGCCAATGCACACCGGATTTATTATGGAGTTTGCCGGGCATGAGCCGTTTAACTACCTGGGGATTTAAACAACAACTCTCCGCCCACGGCCAATTGCCGTTTGCTGAAATGCGTGCGTTGTGTTTAGAATTGGGCGTCAAAATGACCGCCTGTCAGATGAGTTTAGACCTGCTCGGTTTTAACACCGATGATTTGATTGATGGCATTGAATTTGCCGGCGCGGCGACCTATCGGGCGAATAGCCCGCGCCAACAAAGTCTATTTGTTTAAGGACGCCTCAACAAAGGCTTTGGCGTTATCCCCACGAAGATTTTCAACCATCCCCGTCAAACCGTCTGTTAGATACTTAGCATTGATGCCATGTGAGCGAAGATAAACCATAGCAATAGTAGCTCGATCTTTATGCGGGCAGGCGGTGACGATGATTTTGCTACGGTCAATTTCATTCAGGCGTGCAGGTAATTCATTTAACGGAATACTGATAGAAGGATTAACGTGCCAAGTCGCATATTCTTCTTTAAAGCGGATATCAATCAATTGCGCTTTACCCTCCTTGATCTTCTGAATGAGTGACTTACTATCAATTTTCATATCATTACGGGTTTCGTAGCTGTAATTTGCAATGAAGTTTTCTAGGGTATTACTTACAACAACATCTGCCATTACGGCTGTAGGAATTAATAAGAAAAAACTTAATACTATATGGTTAAACCAATCATTTTTTTTCATATCGCAACGCCTTTTTAAAACTTAGAATTAGCGAGTCAGCAACAATGGTGCCGACTCATTTAGTTCAAGACTTTATAAACCAGCTTTCAATCACGCTTACACTCGGCACGCCGCCGGAATGCACAACTTGACCATTGACCACGACAGACGGCGTAGTCATTACGCCGTACTTAGCAATTTCGGCGATGTCTTCTACTTTTTCAATGCAAATACTCACCGCTAAGGTTCCGGCGACTTTGACAATTTGATTGTAGGTATTTTTGCAATTAGCGCAGCCTGTGCCTAACACCAGCACATTAAATGACGCTTTTTCGCCACCGGCACAACTTCCGCCTGAACAGCAACTTGTTTTAGTTTCTTTTTCAACCGCTTTTGCAACCGGCGCATCACCACAGCAACCAGCCGCCCCATCATCACAACAGGCGTTGCTTTTTGCTGCAGGTTTGTCGCTGCCACAACACGCGCTTTTTTCGGCCTTAGCTTCAGTTTTCGTTTCAGCATTGCCCGACTTAGTTGAGCTGCAGCTACCTTCGGCACAGCATTTGCCATCTTTGGAAAACTTAGCAATTAAACCGCCCGGACAAAAGCCGGTATAGGTCGCTTGTAAGCCCATCAAACCGGCAAAAGCCGTTACCCACAACCAGCTTGGAGTCAGCATATCAACCTGACCCAACAAGTGCGCAATAAGCATCGGCAATAACACCATAATCGCCATTAAACGCACTACTTTATTACCTTTCATTTTCCCACTCCTTATAATCACAACCTAAACCACAAAAATAAATCTCAACATTAGAACAACGCATTAAACAACCAACCGACCAACATAAACGACACCGCGAGAATGCCGGCAAACCAAATTAACGCCGGCCATTTCACCACTTTTCGCAGGATAATCAACTCCGGTAACGACAGAGCGGCAATCGACATCATTAACGCCAGAGACGTACCAATCGGCACACCTTTGCCTAACATCGCCTCAATTACCGGAATCACGCCTACCGCATTTGAATACAGCGGAACACCCATAATTACCGCAGCCGGAACTGTCCACCAGGCCTGGTTGGCAAGATGCGTTTCGACCCATTCCGCCGGTACATAACCATGAAATAACGCACCGACCGCAATCCCCACCAGCACCCATTTCCATAAACGACGGAAAATTTCTTTTACTTCCGCCACCGCATAAATATGACGACCACGCAACGAGTTATCCGGTTGTGCCTCGACACTTTGCCCCATGTGGATTTTCCACACATAGTCTTCCACCCAACGTTCAGACTTGAGTTTTTCCATTAAAACACCGCCGACGTACGCCACTACCAGGCCTGCCAATACGTACAACAACGCCACTTCCCAACCTAATAAGGCGATCAACATGACTAACGCGACCTCGTTAATCATCGGGCTGGCGATTAAAAACGAATAGGTTACACCCAGCGGAATACCCGCCTCAACAAAACCGATAAATAACGGCACGGATGAACAAGAACAAAACGGTGTGACCGCACCTAACAAAATCGCCATTAAACGGGCGACCCATTTCGGCTTGCCCTGCACATACTGTCTTACTTTTTCCGCCGACATCAACGTGCGAAATAGCCCCATGATGTAAATGATGACCGCCAACATAAAAAAGATTTGCAGTATATCCATCACAAAAAACTGCACTGCCATACCTAACCGCTCATCGGGCGATAAGCCTAACCATTGATATGCAACTAAGTTGCCTGTGGCTTCAAACATGGTTTATCTCCTCTTTTGGCTGCTATAAAAGATTATATCTGAAATGTCAGATATATTCTCAACAATTATTCATTCATCTAAAACTGCATAAACATACCAATTGCATCTAACGCCAGAATCGCCCAAATATCAGCGTTATGCTTTTTTTACAATCGCTATATAAATTTGTTATCGCACATCTAGTGATTACTTATATAATAGAGAGCTTGATTTTGTAGGGCTCAAGGGTTCACATGAAAAAACGTGTATTTGATGTAGTTATCGTTGGCGGCGGTATTTCCGGTTGTGCATTAACCTATATTTTGGCCAAATACAGCGGCGTAAAATCGATTGCTGTGCTGGAAAAATATGGCAGTCTTGCGCCGTTAAACTCGAATGCACGCAGCAATAGCCAAACCTTACATTGTGGCGACATTGAAACCAATTACAGCTTGGCAAAAGCGGTTCAAGTTAAACGCCGCGCCAATATGATTGTGCGTTATGCCGAAACGTCTGAAAAAAACGACTTCTTATATAAGTTCCCCAAAATGATCTTGGCGGTTGGTGAGGCTGAATGCGCTAAATTAGAAGCGCGCCATGCCGAGTTTGCCGCTGATTTTCCGTATATGCAGTGGTGGGATGCCGAAAAAATTGCCGAAGTTGAGCCGGCAGTGGCATTAGTGGATGGCAAACCGCGTGCCGAAAAAATTGCAGCTTCCGGCTGCACCGATGAATACAGCGCCGTAAACTACGGCAATCTGTCGCGTTCGTTTATTAATGCGGCGCGCAAATTCAGTGCCGACATTGCCGTCAACCTGAGCACCGAAGCCAAAAAAATCCAAAAATTCGATGACCATTACGAAATCACCACCTTGCAAGGCACCTTTATGTCACGTTTTGTGGTGGTTTCTGCCGGCGCGCACAGTTTATTGCTCGCCAATCAGTTGGGGCATGGCTTAAAAATGTCGATTCTACCGATGGCCGGCAGTTTTTATTATGTGCCTAAAATGCTCAACGGGAAGGTTTATACCATTCAAAACGACAAACTTCCGTTTGCCGCATTACATGGCGACCCGGATTTAATTGAACCGAATAAAACTCGCCTTGGGCCAACGGCTTTAGTTTTGCCGAAATTAGAACGTTATACCGGTGGTACTTATTGGGATTTCTGGAAGAGTCTAAAACTTGATTTCAAAGTACTAAAAGTGTTCTGGGATTTGATGAAAGACAGCGACATTCGTAATTATATTTTGCGAAATATTGCATTTGAAATTCCGGGGATTCGCCAAAAACTGTTTGTCAAAGACGCGCAAAAAATCATTCCAGGTCTCAAACAATCTGATCTTACCTTTGCGCAAGGTGTCGGCGGTTTACGTCCGCAAGTGATTGATAAAGTCACCGGCGAACTCAAACTGGGCGAAGCCAGCATTGTGCCTGAAAATGAAAATCTTATTTTCAATATGACACCGTCACCGGGCGCGACCACCTGTTTAAGTAATGCTTACCGTGATGCTCAAATTGTGTGTAAAGCGTTAGACATTCCGCTTGATAAACAACAGTTGATTGATGACCTGCTCGACGGTCAAGACCTCAGCTAATCCGCCGCTTGCCGTAACCCTGATCACGGGGTTACTTGGCAGTGGCAAAACCACCCTCATTCGCCAACTGCTTAAACAAAAACCGCCTCATGAAAACTGGGCGTTATTGATTAATGAATTTGGCGAAATGGGTATTGATGCCCCAACACTACAAGCAACCGACTTGCCGATTTTTGAAGTCAACGGCGGTTGCATTTGTTGCAGCGCACAACATCAACTTGGGCGTGTGCTTGATCAAATCAACGCTTTAACCCAGCTTGAACGTTTAATTATCGAACCGACCGGTCTCGGCCATCCGGCACAAATAATTGACACTATCGCACGTCAGCGTAACCATTTTGTACTGCAAAACAGCCTATGCGTAATTGATAGCGCTCGTTTTAGCATCCAACTTTGGCAAAAATCTGCCGTATTGCGCGACTTAATTAATTTAGCCGATGTGGTTATCCTGAATAAAATCGACCTGATCAACCCAGCGCAACTTGAATCTCAACAGCAATTTCTGGCCGATTTAACGCCACCCAAAACTCGGGTTATCACCAGTCGATTCGGCGATATTGCACCAGGCCTGATCACCCAAAGTTATGCGCGTCCGCCGCTGATGTTATTACAAAGTCGCGGACATGAGTTATTAGCACCAGGCCTGGTGCAACCCTTTGCAAGTGAGCTGCCGCAGGTTATATCCAGCGTGATGCACCGCGGCAGTCCTGCCAGCATTGGTTGGATTTTTACTCCGCACATATTATTTCAACGTCCACAACTCAAAGCCTTGTTTAACTCGCCACCACCAGGCCTGGTGCGCGCTAAAGCTTTGTTGCGCACAGGTAAAGAGTGGCAATTAATCAACTGGGTAAATGGAACATTGAGCTTTGAAGACATCGCTTGGCGCGCCGACAGCCGTTTAGAAATGATATTTGAATCACCGCCTAATCCGGCTGATTTGGAAAAAATGCTTTTCCAGGTGCTACAAGTTCGTGACCTGTGACGCAATAATTGTTATTATCGCTGTCCATTTTAATAAATAGAGTTGCCTTGATCCCAATCTCGGCTCGGCTACAGAAGGAAATTGCATGACCAAGCACATGCCCGATATCGCGTGCCAACCCCACCAGGGGCCACAAGGAAAACTTAACTGGGTAGGTATGAGCGGTATTGAAATACCCGTCCTACTTCAAGCGAACCCACAGCCAATTCGGCTATCTTCACGTGCGCAAGCTTATGTCAATTTGATTGATCCGCAGAGCAAAGGCATTCATATGTCGCGCCTGTATTTATTACTTGATCAAATGGCCACTCAAGAAGTATTAAATGCTGCTCGAGTTGAAGCGATTTTGCGCGCTTTTATTGCCTCACACACCTCATTGAGCGACCACGCATTTGTTGAGTTCCGTTTTGATTATTATGAACGTCGCAATTCACTGATTAGTGACAACAGCGGCTGGAAACAATATCCTGCGACCGTGCGCGGCGAACTCAAACAAGGTGAATACCGTTTTGAAGTCACACTTGAAGTGCCTTATTCATCAACTTGCCCCTGTTCAGCCGCCTTATCGCGTCAGTTGATTCAGCAGGCTTTTGAACAGCAGTTTAAGGCGCAAGAACAAGTTGATTATCAAGCGGTATTGGCATGGTTAGGTACACCCGAAGGCATTTGCGCCACACCGCACAGCCAACGTTCTTATGCGCAAATCAAATTGAACTTGGCTGCTAACGACGAATTAAACTTGTCCAACCTGATTAACTTGGTTGAAGACACACTAAAAACGCCGGTACAAGCCGCGGTAAAACGTGAAGATGAACAAGAATTTGCCCGTTTGAACGCGACAAACCTCATGTTCTGCGAAGATTCGGCGCGCCGTCTGCAAGCTGCACTTGACCAACAACCGACTATCCTTGATTACTGGGTACGGGTTAATCACCTAGAAAGTTTGCACCCGCATGATGCGGTCGCGATTGTCACTAAGGGCGTCGAAAATGGTTATATTGATGAACCTAATTTAATGCGTTTGTTATAAGTAGCCACCAGCTTAACAAATAAAAAACCCACCGAACGGTGGGTTTTTTATTTAACGCTATGAGTTACTAAGCGGTTGTGTTTATGTTTTGTCCAAGATTCATCGGCAACTTGGTGGATGGCACAGGTGCGACACCTTCCAATAACGTCAACATATTTTGTGTTTGCGTATCCAAAGCCTTTTTAAACATCGTAACCTGTGCTTCTTGTTTAACATAAACTTGGTTTTGCGCCATGGCTCCTGCCACTGCTCCGCCAGCACTTACCCCTTCTAAGCTACTCATATCACTCTCCTTTTTCCTGCCCTTTTGTGTGATCAGCCGCGGTGGATTGGGCAGTCTTTTGTGTCTCAGTGTCCAAAGAATGTGTATCGCAGCGCTTACCTAACCACCCGCAACCACATTCCGGCACCGGATCTACACCACCTGGATTGGCCGGATGACACCGCCCAATCCGTCTGATCGCAAGCCAGCTTCCATATACCATGCCATGCGTCTTTAATGCCTCTATCGTATAGTGCGAACAACTCGGATAGAAACGACAACGTGGCCCCAGTAATGGACTGATAAACAATTGATAAAACCTAACCAAACCAATAAAAAACCACTTAATCGGGTTAAGTTTTTGTATCGTTTGCCACAAGCTTTTGGTTTGCATACTGCCCCACTCATTTAAATAAAGCAATTTGCTTATTTTAACTGTTTCAGAGCACAACTTAGCTTACAAACAAGTTAGTTATTCAATGTTTAACTTTTTAAGTTAACGACCTTGGCGCGAATAACTTGAACGCTAGATTTACATTTGTATTAAATCGCCGACGTGCTTTTGGCATAATAGCGCCATCATTATTCGATTAACCACGAGGAAACGCACATGAACTCGACAATTTGCTTCATTGGCGCGGGCAATATGAGCCGCAGCCTCATCGGCGGCTTAATCGCCAGCGGTTATCCAACAGAAAAACTGCGCGCAACCGATCCAAATATCGACACCTGTCACGACATTCGTCAAACATTTGCCATCCGCTGTGAACCGGACAACAGCGCGGTTTTAAACAACAGCGATATAATTGTGCTGGCCGTTAAACCACAGCAATTACAAGCGGTGTGCGAAGAGTTAGCGCACAAGTTGCCAACAACGAAACCGTTAATTATTTCTGTTGCCGCCGGTGTGCGCACTACCGACATTCAGCGTTGGCTGGGAGAAGACTGTGCCGTTGTTCGAACCATGCCTAATACCCCGGCTCTCATTCAAGCAGGTGCAACCGGTTTATTTGCCACCTCGCAAGTAAGCACGGCACAACGTAATGACGCCGAAAATATTCTGCGTGCTGCCGGGTTAACCCTTTGGGTAAAAGAAGAATCTCTACTCGATGCTGTTACAGCCTTATCCGGCAGCGGTCCGGCGTATTATTTCTTATTTATGGAGGCAATGGAAACAGCCGCTCAAAAACTGGGCCTGGATGCCAAAACCGCTCATTTACTCACATTACAAACCGCTTTCGGCGCCGCTAAAATGGCACTGGAAAGCCCTGATGACTGTGCTACTTTACGTCGCAAAGTCACCTCACCGAACGGCACAACCGAACGTGCCATTCAAAGCTTTGAAGCCGATCAACTGGCAACCAGCGTTGAACGTGCCATGCAAGCTGCGTTTGACCGTTCACAACAACTTGCCAAACAATTAGGAGGTCAAGCATGACAACCCCCGTCGACCAAGCCGGTTTCTTTTTACTGCAATTTATAGCAGGCCTGGTAATTTTCATTTTAATGTTACGTTTTTTAATTCGTGCTACCTATACTGATTGGCGAAACCCGATTGTGATGTTTATCGCCAAAGTCACCAATCCGCTGTGCAAACCTTTCGCACTGGTTTTACCGTCAAAAGGTCGCTGGGATCTCGCGGCGATTGCTGCCGCATTCACAGTTCAGGTGGTGTTTGTGTTACTGCTCGGCTGGTTAAGTGGTCGCGACTTTGGTTTAACGGTCACGTTACTCAGCGCGCTGACCGAAGTTTTAAACGTATTACTTGATATGATGTTTTGGTTAATCATTATCCAAGTGGTGCTCAGTTGGTTATCAACCGGTTACAATCCAAATTTGGAGATTTTTCGCCAACTAACTGCGCCGATACTGGCTCCTTTTCAACGCTGGATTCCGCCGATCAGCGGATTTGACCTATCACCCATCGTTGCCATTTTAGTGATTAAACTCAGCCAAATTTTAGTGGTCGGGTCCATCGCTGGGATCGCACAAGCGATGCTGGCTTCAGGTGTTTAAATAAAAATTCGGCGCGGCTTTTATCCGCCTTAAAATCGAGTAAAATACTGCGCTATGACAGAATCGATCGGCATTGTAACACCTCAAACCCTTCATATTGATCAGCCTTTGGCTTTGGTCAGTGGTGCCTTATTGCCGCAATATGACCTGCGTTTTGAAACCTATGGCGAACTGAATGCACAACGCAACAATGCTATTCTGATTTGTCATGCTCTAAGCGGAGACCATCATGTTGCCGGTTACCATGAAGGTGATGATAAACCGGGCTGGTGGAACGATTATATCGGTCCGGGCAAACCGATTGATACTAACCATTTTTTTGTGGTCTGCTCTAACAATCTTGGCAGTTGCCGTGGATCAACCGGTCCAACCAGCATAAACCCAGAAACCGGCAAAGTATATGGTGCTGATTTTCCTATCGTGACCTGCCGTGATTGGGTTCAAAGTCAAAACCAACTCCGTCAACATTTAGCGATTGAGCAATGGGCTGCGGTAGTCGGCGGTTCAATGGGTGGGATGCAGGTCATGCAATGGGCGATTGACTATCCTGAACGATTACGCCACGGGATAGTGATCGCTGCCGCGCTAAAACTCAGTGCACAAAATATTGCCTTTAATGAAGTGGCGCGTCGCGCAATTATGTCAGACCCTGAGTTCCACGAAGGTCAATTTATCGAAGCCGGCACCACTCCAAAAGGCGGGTTAGCACTCGCTCGCATGCTGGGACATTTGACCTATTTGTCTGACGATATGATGGGAGCAAAATTTGGCCGTGAATTGCGCGCCGATAAACTCAAATACAGTTTTGATGTCGAGTTCCAGGTTGAAAGTTACTTACGTTATCAAGGTGAAAAATTCGCCACTAAACAAAACTTTGATGCCAACACTTATTTATTAATGACGAAGGCTTTAGATTATTTCGATCCGGCATCCGAGTTTGGTAACGATTTAAGTGCCGCATTTGCTAAAACACAAGCCAAGTTTTTAGTCGTTTCATTTACATCGGATTGGCGTTTTTCACCGGCGCGTTCTCGCGAAATTGTACGAGCATTATTGGATAACGACATAGATGTCTGTTATGCCGAAGTCGAATCCGAACACGGCCACGATGCATTTTTGTTACCAAATACTCACTATGAAGGTATTTTCCGCGCCTATATGCGTCGCGTTGAACAGGAGTGCGCCCAAGCATGAGCCAAACCATCACCCCTGAATTTCAACTGATTGCCGACTGGATTGCGCCGCATAGCCAAGTATTAGACTTGGGCTGCGGCGATGGCACGTTACTAAGTTATCTTGCAGAAAACCGCCATGTACGTGGTTACGGCATGGAAATTGATCCACAAAAAAATATCCAAGCCATGCTGAAAGGAATTAACGTTATTCAAAGCAACTTGAACAGCGAAGACCTGACCAATTATTTCGACCCGCATAGCTTTGACTATGTGGTCATGACTCAAGCTTTACAAGTAGTGAGTCGTCCGGATTTATTGCTTGATCGTATGTTAAGTATTGGTAAAGAAAGTATTATTACCTTCCCAAACTTTGGTCACTGGAAAATGCGCGCTCAGCTTGTACTTAAAGGTCGCATGCCGGAAACCGACACCCTGCCTTATCACTGGTACGACACCCCCAACATTCACTTATGTACCTTTAATGATTTTGAAGCCTTGTGCGAAGAAAAAGGCATTGAAGTGGTGGCTCGCACCGTGGTGAACAGTGAACATCAAACCAGTTTAGGCATGCGTTTATGGCCAAACTTACTGGGAGAAGTGGCACTCTATAAAGTAAAGAAACGTAATTAGTACAAGGATACTATTATTTTTCATTTATCTTGCCTATACTGAACGGCAATAAAATAAAATAAAATCCGCTGGCACTCCATCAATATGTCCCTATTCACTAAAAATGTTCGTAGAAATGTTCGACGCTTTTTTCGCATTGATATGCCTATACGCTATTTTGTGACAGCTTGCGCACCGACCTTTGAGTGTGACATATACACAACCGGCGCAAAATATCATACACCTTACGTGCAAAACCAATTGGCCGAGCAAAAAAAACGTACGCTTAAATCTTTGGCTCATATTCAAGACCAAAAAGAAGTGTTAACCGATATTTTTGTCGATATTATTCGCCGAGTTGAGCTGTTCGGCGAATGCTGCGAAATGATTTCACGCGGCCACAGTCCAAAATTCAATAAATCCCTATGGCAAGACTTAACCAGCCACCAGATTGGTTTTAACAAAATAAAACCGCTTAAAGAATCTTCGCCAAAAACTTACCAACACCTAAAAACCATCGAAGAAAAATATCTATTCTTTTTAAATCGCTTGATTGATAGTATTTCAAAGTCAACCATTGATCATTTCTATGCCCCTGACCGTTTACCCGAAGGGTTTCGTATTGACGAACTCAGTCAAATTTTTAGTGACAAAAAATACGATAACATTCCACTCGTACAGTCGATTTTGCGCTGTTCAGAAGGCATTACCACGCATACGGAAATATTTCGGCGCATTCATGATGACCACTGTTTACGCCAAAATCCAAAAAACTGGCCTCGACAAATAGCTAACGTCAGCGCTGGTGGTTTAGGCATATTTACCGACAAGAGCTTTGATGTTCATCAACGTTTACACGTACATTTTTATTTTCCGGAAGTGGAGAAGGTGATAAAGTTTGATGGCGTGGTTGTTCACACTCAAGGCGACCCACTTGATCGTCTAGAACGCATCGGAATAAGTTTTGAATTCCCAGATGGTAAAGATCAGACTTTTTTACAGTCCGAAATCCAACGCTACGAAATTGAAGAATGTTTAAGTTTTGAACTTTAAAACGAGATGGATATCTTATGCCCGGCACAAATCATAATGCAGACTCTGGTTTTATTGGCGACTTAGCCCTCAATCTACGGGAACCTGCGGAAGACCTGCTCAAGTACAGCGCGATGAAGCAGTTGATACTGATGCGCCGGCACGGTATTGATGATTTTTTTCAAAAACTCTACCCCTTCGTCAATGAAGTCGAATGGATTGATATCATTGATAAAGTCATGCTCACTAAAGTGTCTTACTTTGAGCTGAATGATCGCTTCACTATCGCTCAAATGAATAAATTAATTGATATATCTAGGTTCGCACTGAAACAACCAAACGCCACTCCGCAAGGTCTTTACCAGCTCACTGAATATCGCTACCCGGTATTTGCTAAAGTAATTAAAAACCTGATGGAGATTTATAAGAAAAAGCTCAAACAAAACGCTAATTAGCCGATCCCCTGTCTCATCATTAACACGCCCCCAACACGCAACTTCATGCGTTAAAACTTTGACATCTTATGTGAAAAAAACGTTAAAACGACACACACGCTGTTGTTAATAATACATGTACATCAAACCCCAATTTAGGCATGTTTTTTTACTAAACCTTCCGAAAGAAATCATATCTATAAAGTAAAAAATACAAATAAATCTAAAAAGTCTAAAACCACACAATCCACCTAGCCTTCATAAAAAGCATGGCTTATACTTACAAGTAGTATTTTTACTTCAGGCAAAAAAGAATTTTTATGAAGCTTTCGGCAACCGCTCGTAATGTTAGGCGTTTTTTTCGCATTAATATGCCGCTTCGTTATCACATTACACCAAGCACGCCCATCAAAGATCGCGAAATTTACGCTTCTGGAGCCAATTACTTTCCACCCAGTGTTCGCAGCCAATTGACGGAAGAAAAGAAAGCAGCGTTGCATTCCCTTACTCGTATTCAAGAATTTAAAGATGCTTTAACTGAAATTTTTGGTGAAATGATTAACCATGCCGAATTTTTTGGTCAATGCTGCGAAACCATGAGCAGAGGACTTAACCCAAAGCTTAACCCTGCAATGTGGCAAACTCTCAGCGCTCACCAACATGGTTTCCCGAAACTTAGCTTACTCGAAGCGGCGTCACCAAAAACTCACAAACACCTTAAATCGATCGAAGAAAAATACATATTTTTTGTTAAAAACATGATTGAAAGTTTATCCAAATCCAGCGCCGGACAATTTTATGCGCCGGACTATTTACCCTATGCATTTCGCATTGACGAATTAAGACAAATTTTCAGCGAAGAAAAATATGACAATGTACCCTTAGCTCAGTCGATACTGCATACCGCCAAGTATGTGAACACCTATACCGAGATTTTTCGCCAAATTCATGATGACCATACTTTACGACAAAACCCTCAGGACTGGCCATTAGAAAATGTCAATGTCAGTGCCAGCGGACTTGCCGTTAGCGCTCGGAAAACGTTCCGACTCCATGAACGAATGGATGTATTAATTTATTTTGCACACGCCAATAAGGTTTTAAAATTTGACGGAGTCGTTGTTAATATACAGACCGATCCCGCAGAGCAAATCGAACGGGTCGCACTCAACTTTGAGTTTCCTGATGGCAAAGACCAAGATTTTTTACAAACTGAAATTCAAAAATACGAAATAGATGAATGTTTTGACATCTGCGTCTAATACCTATTAAGAGCGAACATTTATGCCGGGTACGAATCACCATATTGATACGAGTTTTATACACGAGCTGCCATTAAATATGCGCCCGGCCGCTGAAGACCTACTTAAACACCACCCACTTAAAGAATTATTATTAATGCGCAAACACGGGATGAATGAACTTTTACGTCGCAGTTATCCGTTCATTAATGAGTTTGACTGGATATTAATTATCAATAGTGTATTACTAACTAAAATATCTTACTTTGATGTCAACTCTCACTTTAACCCACGCCAACTCGACAAACTGCTGGAGATAGCTCAGGACGCGCTGGACTTACCTGACAGCTCACCCAAGAACCTGTACAAATATAGTGAATACCGTTACCCGGTATTTGCTAACGTGATTAAAAATATCATTATATTACGCCAGCAAAAACTTAAATCTGCTTAATATTTACACCTCGCACTAAAACCCTTACTATAAGTTCTTAAACGTAAACAAGGATTTGCAGGTATGTCTATTCGCGATTGGCACGAACATGATCGACCACGAGAAAAGCTGATTACTTTTGGCGCCCACACACTGACAGATGCACAGTTATTGGCTATTTTTCTCCGTGTCGGTGTTGCCGGAAAAAATGCAGTCGAACTGGCTCAAGACCTGCTGGATCATTTCGGTGACTTACACAGCTTACTCAGTGCCAATCAAACCGAATTCTGTCATGCAAAAGGACTGGGCTTGGCTAAATATGCCCAACTCAACGCCGTGCTGGAAATGGCACGACGACATTTTGCCAGTGGCTTAAAAAAAGGTGAGGTATTTAATGCGCCCGAATTGAGTGCGCAGTATTTTGCCAGTCACATTGGTCACAGTCAGCGTGAACAATTTGCCTGTATCTTGCTTGATCAACAACATCAAATGATCCATTTTGAAGTATTGTTTCAAGGCACAGTTAATCAAGCCAGCGTTCACCCGCGCGAACTGGTAAAACTAGCACTGACACACAATGCCGCTGCCGCGATCATTAGTCATAATCACCCTTCCGGTTTACCCAATCCAAGCGATAGTGATCACCACATCACACGACTTATAAAAGATTCACTCATGCTTATTGAAGTACGTTTACTTGACCATATTATTTTAGGTGATCATGGCCGTTGGCATTCGATGGCACAACACCAACAAATCTAATAAAATACTCAACCTACGCAGCAACAACCAGGCCTGGTAGACACCCGCTAAAATTCACACTAAATAAGACTTGCATTCATTTGCGGATTTATGGATAATTCCGTCTTCTTGTTTTTAGGTAAAGTTTATTTACCGTGAAATAGAATTCTTCGGTGATCCCAGTTGGGTTTACTGCGAAATATTTCAAATGTTTAACGAATTGAATAGAGGATTGAGAGATGTCTAGAGTTTGCCAAGTCACAGGAAAACGCCCTGCTGTCGGTAACAATATTTCCCACTCTCACCGTAAAACACGTCGCCGTTTTTTACCGAATTTACAAGCGCACCGTTTTTGGGTTGAGTCTGAAAACCGTTTTGTAAAACTACGTGTTACGCCAGCCGCAATGCGTACCATCGATAAAAACGGAATCGAGTCAGTGCTTGCAGAATTGCGCGCACGTGGTGAGAAGGTCTAATTAGGAGACGGTCATGCGCGATAAAATTAAGTTAGTCTCATCAGCTGGTACAGGTTATTTTTATACTACCGATAAAAACAAACGTACCATGGCAGGCAAATTTGAGATCAAGAAATACGATCCAGTGGTTCGTAAACACGTCTTGTTCAAAGAAGCTAAAATCAAGTAATTTTGATGTTAGCCAAAAAAACCGACCTAGTGTCGGTTTTTTTATACCCATTTTTTCATCCTGCGACTCTAACCACAACGCTAATCTTCCGCAAATCCTACCGGTTATGGTTTAATTGACCTTTCTGCTCATCTCTGGTTAGGATGTTTATGCTCAAACTTTATTCTGTCGAACAAGCACAAGCGATTGACCGCCAAGCCATCGAACATCACAGTTTAAGCGGACTGGTGTTAATGAAACGTGCTGCCGAATTCGCATTTGAACTGCTGCAACAACACTGGCCGCAAGCGCGACGACTTTATATTATTTGCGGTATCGGTAAAAATGGCGGTGATGGTTATGCCTTGGCTAAAATCGCTCATATCGCGGGGTTTAAAGTACAGATAGCGCAAGTTGAACAACCGCCACGGCATGGCGATGCCGCCAGCACAAGACAAGAAGCTGAAGCGCTGGGGTTAACTCCGCAAACCTTTGATCCCCAACAACTCGCATTAACTGATGTGGTGGTAGATGCCTTATTTGGCATCGGCCTCAATCGGCCATTAGATCCATCTTGGTTGCAAGTTATAACGCACGTAAATGAAGCCCAGCGCCCTGTATTGGCGCTGGATGTTCCCAGCGGATTAGATGCCAATAATGGCCAAGTTTTAGGTGGCGCCATACGTGCCGACCACACCGCCAGCTTTATTGTTAACAAAATCGGTCTTTTTTTAAACGATGGACTAGATTACGCCGGCCAGGTACATTTAAGCGACCTCAGTTTACCGCCAACCCTATTGGACAACTTTAGCCCCTTAGCCACCAGCTGGGATGTCGATGACTTACCCTCACTTAACCGTATGTATAACAGCCACAAAGGCACTTATGGTACAGCGTTGTTAATTGGCGGCAATAGTCACATGATGGGCGCGTTAGCTTTAGCCGGCCAGGCCTGTTTGCGTGCCGGAACAGGCCTGGTGAAACTGATTAGCCGCGCCGAACATCTTACTGCCCTCGCCCAAATGCAGCCGGAATTAATGACTTATGAAGCGCGCGACTTTCATAAACTGAGCGGCAAAACCAAGGTGATCGCTATCGGCCCGGGTTTAGGCATTGATAGTTGGGCGTGGGATTTATTTGAAAAGGTGTGCAAAAGTAAACAGCCACTGGTATTAGACGCTGATGCCTTAAATTGTTTGGCTTTAGAACCGTTTTTATATGAACGCTGGATCTTAACCCCACATCCCGCTGAAGCCGGTCGACTATTGGAACGCCCGACCCAGGTGATTCAAAATGATCGCGTTAATGCGATTCAGCAATTACATAAACGTTATGGCGGTGTGATTGTACTTAAAGGTGCCGGCACACTGATTTATGACGGCGAGCAACTGGCATTATGCCGCGCCGGAAACCCGGGCATGGCGGTTGGTGGTATGGGCGATGTTCTGACCGGCATCATTGCAGGCCTGGTAGCACAAGGTTTGAGCCTGTTTGATGCTGCGCGTTTAGGGGTTGAGTTGCATGCCCGCACCGCAGATCGCGTCGCTGCCGAGCGTGGCGAACGCAGTTTATTACCCTCCGATGTGATAAATGCACTTTAACCAGGCCTGGTGCCACTTTTTGAGCCAATATATCGCGTAAAATAACGTTTCAAAACCACTATAGGATACAAACATGGCTATTAAACTCGGTATCGTCATGGACCCGATTGAACAGATCAAACCTTATAAAGACAGTTCGTTTGCGATGTTATTGGAAGCGCAACGCCGAGGTTATGAACTGTTTTATATGCAACCGCAGGACATTTATTTACGTGATGCCAAACCTTTTGCAGTCAGCACCGAACTGAAAGTATGGGATCGAAACGATGGTCAATACTATGGTTTTGGCGCAACGTCTCACACTGACTTAACCCAATTGGATATTATTTTAATACGCCAAGATCCGCCATTTAATAACGATTATTTGTATTCCACCCATATGCTGGAGTTGGCCGAAGCCGCCGGCGTTTTGGTCGTCAACAAACCGCAAAGCCTGCGAGATGCCAATGAAAAACTGTTTGCTGCTTGGTTTCCGCAATGCACGCCTCCCACCTTGGTCAGCGCCCAAGCAGATATACTGCGTGCGTTTGTGACGGAACAGCAGGATACGATCTTTAAACCCTTAGATGCGATGGGCGGTGCGTCAATTTTTCGGGTTAAACACGGCGACCCGAATTTGAGCGTGATTATTGAAACCATGACTGATCACGGCAAACACCACATTATGGCACAACGTTATTTAGCCGAAATTAAAGCCGGCGATAAACGTATCTTGCTCATTAACGGTGAACCAGTACCTTATGCCTTGGCACGCATTCCGCAACAAGGCGAAACGCGCGGCAACATCGCTGCCGGCGGGCGCGGCGAAGGGATAGCTTTAACCGAACGTGATTATTGGTTATGTCAACAAATCGCGCCCAAG
>DIJW01000140.1 GCA_002421475.1 Thiomicrospira sp. UBA5634
AAGGCACCAAAATTTCCGATGAAATGGAATTGGCAATTGAGGCCGCATTTGAAGAAGTGATGTTTATTGGAGATGAGTTGGAGCATCTAGAAAGTTTAGGCAGAGCTCGCCGTATTTCGGATGCACCTGGTCGTTATATTGAATTTTGTAAAAGTACCTATCGAGCAGAACGAAAGTTAGATGGTTTGCATCTAGTGGTGGATTGTGCAAACGGCGCAACCTATCATGTTGCACCGCATGTGTTTAGTGAATTGGGCGCCCGAGTTACGGTTATTGGTGATGAACGGAATGGATTAAATATTAATCAAGGTTGTGGTGCGACAGATTTAAGCGCATTAATCAGTAAGGTACTAGAAACCAAAGCGGATTTAGGCGTTGCCTTAGATGGTGATGGTGATCGGCTTATGATGGTGGATGGAACGGGCCGTCAACTTGATGGCGATGACATTATGTATATTCTGGCTACCCAAGCCTACACTCATCAAGCCGGAGTGGTTGGAACTTTGATGACTAACTTAGGGGTTGAGCAGGCACTTAAACAGCGTGGTTTTGAATTTGTACGTGCCAAAGTGGGTGACCGTTACGTTATGCAGGAGCTAAAAAATCATGGTTGGATGTTAGGCGCGGAAGGCTCAGGTCACATATTATGTTTAGATAAAATTTCAACCGGTGATGGAATTGTTGCGGCATTACAAGTATTGGCAGTTATGCAAAATAGCCAGCTGAGTTTGCAAAGTTTAATGCAAGGAATGGATAAGTACCCGCAAAAAATGATCAATGTGCGTGTGAATAAAAAGTTTAGTATTGAGTCAAGTGCTGGATTAAAAGCGGCGATTAATGACTTTGATGACCGCTTTGGAAACCAGGGGCGGGTCTTAATCAGAGCGTCAGGTACCGAGCCAGTTGTTCGTGTCATGGTTGAGGCGAGTGATGCAAATGTCGTCACTGAGTACGTAGAAAGTCTTGCAAATCTAGTAAAGATTGAATTTTCATAATCTTGTCAATATTGTTTTTTTGTTTTAAAGCCGCTAATATTGTCGGACTTTTTTGTTGGAGAGAGTTGAGTGAGAAGGCCATTTGTCGCGGGAAATTGGAAGATGCATGGTTCAAAGGCCATGGTTCTAACCTTAGTAACGGAACTGGTTGAGAGAACAGAGCGTTTGACAGGGGTAGATATTGCCGTATGTCCTCCAGCGATTTATATCGATTTTGTAAAAAATGCATTAGGGAATAGTCATGTTGCCATTGGTGGGCAAAATATGTCAGAAGTCGCTGACCAGGGTGCTTACACCGGTGAGATTTCAGCATTAATGCTAAAAGATATGGGTTGTCAGTATGTTGTACTTGGTCATTCGGAACGCCGTGCATTATTTGGAGAGACGGATACACAGGTTGCCACTAAAGTTGCCGTTGCTCTGCAAAACGATTTAACGCCAATTTTATGCGTAGGTGAGACACTAGAACAGCGTGAGTCAGGTGTAACCGAACAGGTTATTGCACAACAACTATCAGCAGTGTTAGATGTTGTGGGGGTGCAAGACTTTGCCAAAGTGGTTGTTGCATATGAACCAGTTTGGGCCATTGGAACAGGCAAAACGGCTTCTCCAGCGCAGGCGCAAGCAGTGCATGCTTTTATTCGTCAGCAAGTTTCAAAGCTTGATGCAGCAGTAGCTCAGCAAGTTATTATTCAATATGGTGGAAGTGTTAAACCTGATAATGCGGCTGAGCTTTTTGCTCAACCGGACATAGACGGTGGTTTGATCGGGGGCGCTTCGTTAAATGCAAGCGATTTTATAGCGATATGTGAAGCGGCAGGTGAGACATGTTCCAAATAATTTTAGCAATACACATCGTTATTGCATTTGTACTAATTGTTTTAGTTTTATTGCAACAAGGTAAAGGTGCGGACGCCGGAGCTAACTTTGGTGGTGGTTCCTCACAATCCGTATTCGGTAGTCGTGGTTCTGCGACATTTTTATCTAGAACAACCGCTATTTTAGCAACCCTGTTTTTTATTACCAGCTTGTCCTTGGCCTACATCGCCAGTAAAGAAGTTAAAGGTTATAAAAGTGTGGTAACAGAGCAAACTAAGCCGGTGGCGCCAGTATCACCTGCTCCCGATGCTCCAGTTGTTCCAAACTAAGTTAAACAAGCCGATGTGGTGAAATTGGTATACACGCTACCTTGAGGTGGTAGTGGCGCAAGCTGTGCCGGTTCGAGTCCGGCCATCGGCACCAATCATAAAAGCCGGATGATTCCGGCTTATTAATACTAGAAGAGGTAGAGCACCGATGCTAGAAAACTATTTGCCAATTATTGCATTTATTATCCTAGGCGTAGCCTTTGGGGTTGGTCCACTCGTTTTAAGTTTTTTATTGGCACCAAATAGACCGGATGCAGAAAAAAGTTCACCATATGAGTGTGGATTTGAGGCTTTTGAAGACTCTCGCATGAAGTTTGATGTGCGTTTTTATCTGGTTGCAATTTTGTTTATTATTTTCGATCTAGAAATTGCCTTTCTTTTTCCATGGGCCATTGTATTAGATGAAGTCGGTCTATTTGGATTGTTGTCAATGGCAGTGTTTTTGTCACTGCTAGTCGTAGGTTTTATATACGAATGGAAAAAAGGAGCGCTTGAATGGGAATAGAAGGCGTTTTAAAAGAAGGCGTGATTACCACCTCCGCTGATAAACTCATTAACTGGGCTCGTACCGGTTCATTGTGGCCTATGACTTTTGGTTTGGCATGTTGTGCCGTTGAAATGATGCATGCTGGTGCTGCACGTTATGATTTAGACCGTTCTGGTATTATTTTTCGTCCAAGCCCGCGTCAATCAGATGTGATGATTGTAGCTGGAACATTAGTTAATAAAATGGCACCGGCTTTGCGTAAAGTTTATGATCAAATGGCTGAGCCACGCTGGGTTATTTCGATGGGATCTTGTGCAAATGGTGGTGGTTACTATCATTATTCATACTCAGTAGTGCGTGGTTGTGACCGTATAGTACCTGTAGATGTTTATGTGCCAGGTTGCCCTCCTACAGCTGAAGCTTTGCTCTACGGCATTATTCAACTTCAAAACAAAATCAGACGCACAAACACCATCGCCAGATAGTGTGTCCAATCAGAACGGTAAAGAATATGAAACAGTCTGTATTAGATTTGCAAGCGCGCGTGAATGAAAAGTTCGGCAGTAAATTGGTTGAGTCATCAATCAGTTTTGATGAACTTAGCATTGAAGTGGCGGCGCTTAACGCAAAGTCAGTATTGCAAGCACTGCGGGATCAGTTAGGCTTTGAGTTACTTATTGATCTATGCGGTGTTGATTATTTAACTTACGGCCAGTCGAATTGGGAAAGTGCCCAAGCTTCCAATACCGGGTTTAGTCGTGGTGTGTTTGATTTTGATGTAAGTGATAACAATCAAGAGTTGTTTCCACCGCGCCGATTTGCAGTGGTTTACCACTTATTATCGATTGAACACAATGTTCGTATTCGAGTTAAAGTTTATGCGGCAGATAGTCAGCAACCTATTGTTGATTCGGTAGTTGATGTATGGAATGTGGCAAACTGGTTTGAACGTGAAGCATTTGATCTTTACGGAATCTTATTTAATGGACACCCTGATTTACGTCGGATTTTGACTGACTATGGATTTGTTGGTCACCCTTTACGTAAAGATTTTCCGCTTATCGGCCATGTTGAAATGCGTTATGACGCAGAAAAAGGCCGCGTTGTCTATGAACCCGTTAGTATTGAGAATCGGGTGAATGTTCCCCGAGTCATCCGTAACTAAGATCAGTCAAGGATTAAATAGCTATGCCAGAAATTCGTAACTATACCCTTAACTTTGGTCCACAACATCCCTCGGCGCATGGCGTGTTGCGCTTGGTACTTGAGTTGGATGGTGAGACCATTGTACGTGCTGATCCGCATATTGGATTGTTGCATCGCGGCACTGAGAAACTAATTGAATACAAACCATATAACCAGTCGATTGGTTATATGGATCGTTTGGATTACGTATCTATGATGTCAAACGAACACGCTTATGTAATGGCGATTGAAAAGATGCTTGGCGTTCAGGTACCTGAACGAGCGCAATATATTCGAGTTATGTTTGATGAAATTACACGTATTCTTAATCATCTTATGTGGGTTGGTGCACACGCACTTGATATTGGCGCAATGACAGTGTTTCTTTACGCTTTCCGCGAACGCGAAGATTTAATGGATTGTTATGAAGCGGTATCTGGTGCTCGTATGCACGCGACCTATTATCGTCCTGGCGGGGTGTATCGTGATTTACCTGACACGATGGCGAAATATGCCGAGTCTAAGTGGCATAAAGGTAAAGATTTAGCACAGCTTAATGAGACTAGAGAAGGCTCATTACTTGATTTTATCGAAGCGTTTACACAGCGCTTCCCCGGTTATGTTGATGAATATGAAACTTTACTGACAGATAACCGCATTTGGAAGCAGCGTACGGTTGATATAGGTATTGTTTCGCCAGAGCGTGCTTTGCAGCTTGGTTTTACCGGTCCGATGTTACGAGGTTCAGGTATTGCATGGGACTTACGGAAAACACAACCTTATGAAGTGTATGACAAACTAGATTTTGATATTCCTGTCGGTGTCACGGGTGATAGCTATGATCGTTATCTTGTGCGTATTGCAGAAATGCGTGAATCCAACAAAATAATCAAACAATGTGTGGACTGGTTGAAGAAAAATCCCGGCCCCGTAATGGCTACGGATCATAAGGTGACACCACCTTCGCGTGAAGATGCAAAATCCAATATGGAAGCATTAATTCATCATTTCAAATTGTTTACGGAAGGGTTTAGCTTGCCTGCAGGCGAAGCCTATAGTGCAGTTGAGCATCCTAAGGGTGAGTTTGGAATTTATATGGTATCAGATGGTGCCAATAAACCTTATCGTTTGAAAGTTCGTGCACCTGGATTCCCACATTTAGCTGCATTAGATGAAATGGCGAAAGGGCACATGATAGCGGATGTTGTTACCATTATCGGTACACAAGACATTGTATTTGGGGAGATTGATCGATGAGTTCGACCGTAGTAGATACTAGTCATGTTATCCAAGGTGAGGTCAAGGCTCGAATTGATCGTTGGTTAGCACGTTATCCTGCCGATCAGAAGCAGTCTGCGGTTATTGCTGCGTTACGTATTGTTCAAGAAACATGTGGCGGACACCTTACTCAGGATCTTATGGATCAAGTCGCACATTATCTTGAAATGACGCCAATTTCGGTTTACGAAGTGGCAACCTTCTATTCCAATTTTGAGCATAAGCCGGTTGGGCGTCATAAGATCTGTTTGTGTACTAATATTTCATGTATGTTGCGTGGAAGTGATGAGTTACTTGAGCATCTTGAGAAAAAACTCGGTGTGGGTGTCGGTGAAGTGACAGCTGACGGTAAGTTCTCTATCAAAAAGGTTGAGTGCATGGGGGCCTGCGGTGGTGCTCCGATGATGCAAATTGGTAAGGTTTATTATGAAAATCTTACTGAACAATCTATTGATGAAATTCTAGATAGTTTGGAGTAACCGATGGTCGAACTGAACCTTTGTTGTTATCGCAATAACCATCTGGAAAACTCTTGGGATATTAAAACTTATATCTCACAAGGTGGTTACGAAATTTGGAAGAAAGTACTTGCCGGTGAATTTACGCCGCAAGAAATTATTGACGAAGTTAAGACTTCAAACTTACCAGGGCGTGGCGGCGCCGGTTTCCCTACCGGCTTGAAGTGGAGTTTCATGAACCGTCAGTCAGCCGGACCTAAATATTTATTATGTAATTCGGACGAAAGTGAGCCGGGTACATTTAAAGACCGCGATATTATGCGCTACAACCCACATCAACTGGTTGAGGGTATGATGATTGCCGCTTATGTTATTGGCGCAAACACTGGATACAACTACATTCGCGGTGAGTTTTGGGAGCCATATAAGCGTTTTACCGCTGCGGTTCAACAGGCGCGTGATGCAGGTCTGTTAGGCAAAAATATTCTTGGTTCAGGTTTTGACTTAGATATTCACACCCATCTTGGTGCGGGTGCTTATATCTGCGGTGAAGAAACAGCGTTAATTGAGTCAATTGAAGGTAAAAAAGGCCAACCCCGTTTTAAGCCGCCATTCCCAGCAAGTTATGGTTTGTATGGTCGTCCAACCACTATTAACAATACTGAGACATTGGCCTCTATTCCGATGATTTTGGCTAAAGGTGGAGAGTGGTTCTCGAAACTTGGTGTGCCGGGTGCGGGTGGTACCAAGCTTTATGCCGTATCCGGTCATATCGAAAAGCCGGGAAATTTTGAAATTCCGATGGGAACACCGTTTAAAGATTTGTTAGAGCTTGCTGGCGGTATTTGGAAGGGGCGTCAGTTAAAAGCAGTTATTCCGGGTGGATCTTCAACGGCTGTTTTGCCAGCTGAAAAAGCATTAGCCATGACAATGGATTATGACTCTATTGCAAAAGCAGGTTCTTTCTTAGGTGCCGGTTCGGTGATTATTATGGATGATCAAACCGACATGGTTAAAGCGCTCGAGCGTTTAACTTGGTTTTATTATGATGAATCGTGTGGTCAATGTACGCCTTGTCGAGAGGGTACAGGTTGGATGTACCGAGTGGTGCATCGTATTCGTCAAGGAAAAGGCCGCCCGGAAGATATACAAACATTAAAAGACGTCTCAGGCAAAATTATGGGGCGTGTAATTTGTGGATTAGGAGATGCAGCGGCGATCCCGGTAGCAAGCTTCTTGCAGCATTATGAACATGAGTTCCGTCATTATATTGATCACGGATGCAGTATTTTCGACCGCGCTTAAATTTAAGCGTCGAATATTAGGTTAAAAATTATGGTAAAAGTCGAGATAAATGGTCAGGTTGTAGAAGCCCGCGAGGGGGATATGTTAATTGATGTCGCTGATGGCGCTTCAGTTTCTATTCCACGCTTCTGTTATCACAAAAAGCTTTCTATTGCCGCTAACTGCCGTATGTGTTTAGTTGAGGTGGAAGGTGCACCTAAAGCTATTCCAGCTTGTGCAACACCGGT
>DIJW01000083.1 GCA_002421475.1 Thiomicrospira sp. UBA5634
GTGAAGTGAATGGCTCTTGCCAGTTCCAAAACTTGGTGTGTGAATATCAATTAGAAGACCGTTGGCCAAAACTGGCGCGCGGTTCGCCGCAACACCCTGAACACCGATTGACTGACCATACTTCACCGAGCATTTGGCGTGATCTGTCTAAATGTATTGAATGCGGTTTATGTGCCGAAGCTTGCGGTGATGCCGGTCAGCAACAACATATTATCGGGTTTGCCGAACAGGGTTCGGGACGAATTCCGGTGACGGTGTTTGATAAGCCACTATCAGAAACCAATTGTATTTCCTGCGGCCAATGTACTTTGGTCTGTCCTGTCGGTGCACTGATTGAAACCCCGCACTGGCACGAGGTATTGCACACGCTGGATAACCACCGCCGCGTTTCGGCCGTCCAAGTCGCGCCTGCCACGCGGATTGCAATCAGTGAAGAGTTTGGTATGCAACCCGGCACCATCAGCACCGGACGCATGATTAATGCCTTACGTCAGTTAGGTTTTGATCATGTATTTGATACCAACTTTGCGGCTGATTTGACCATTATGGAAGAAGGCACCGAGTTTTTACAGCGCCTAAAAACTCAACAAAACTTACCGCTACTCACCTCCTGCTGCCCCGGCTGGGTAAATTGGGTTGAGCTTAATCGCCCTGATCTTTTACCGCATTTAAGCACCACCAAATCTCCGCAGCAAATGCATGGCGCTTTGACCAAACGCGGGGCTTTTGCACGTTCGCTTGGTGTAGATTTTGCCGAAGGAAAAACCGAGCCCTATGTGGTGAGTGTGATGCCTTGCACCGCTAAAAAGGATGAAGCGCAACGCCCCGGTGTGGCGGGCGATGTTGATCATGTTTTAACCACCCGTGAACTGGCACGCATGATTAAAGCGCGTGGCATTGCGTTTAATGCGCTACCTGAAGAGGGAGAGTTTGATAATCCGCTTGGCGAAAGCACCGGTGCAGCGCAAATTTTTGGTGCTTCCGGCGGCGTAATGGAAGCCGTAGTGCGCACGGCGGCGCATTTTATCGGTGAGGAACATAATTTACCGTTGGAATGGCAGCAAATGCGTGGCGTAGCGCAGGGCGTCAAAACCGCCGAGATTGCCGGTGTCGGTAAAGTTGCGATTTGTAACGGTATTGCGGCGGCACAAAATTTATTTGCGAATGAGCAATGGCGGGATGAATTTGTCGCGATTGAAGTGATGGCGTGTGTCGGCGGTTGTTTAGGTGGTGGCGGTGAACCGAAATCAATGGATCCACAGGTATTAGAAAAACGTATGCAAGCCATTTATGCGATAGACAAAAATGCGCCGCGCCGACGCTCACATGAAAACCCGGACATTCAAAAACTTTATCAAACCGAGTTAGATCACCCCGGTTCGAATTTAGCGTATGAATTATTACATACTCAGTATGCGCCGCGCCATTCGGAGCGGTTAATGCTGATGCGTTTTTTGGATTGTGTAGACCGTCGCGATGGTGAAACCGCCGCTGCTTTATTCCATCCTGATGGTATTTGGAATACCGCCTCACCTTTTGGCGAATTAAGTGGACAAGCCAATATTGCGGCCTTGATTAATCAACAACTTCCGCCCAGAAAATATGCGTCGCAATTCCTGCGTCATAAAATGGCGAAACGTGCTGATCCGACAGACTTAACCGTCATCACGCCAATGGGTGAAACTTGTCGTTTTCAACTGGAATTAACACCTTGGCAAACAGGCAGTGAATCAACATTAGTCATCAAAAAATTGGTTCGCCACGTGCTGTAAAATTTAACCACCAGGCCTGGTGGTCATAAGTTTTGTTTATAACCTATAAAAAAGCTCAAGCTTTAGAAAAATAAAGCTTTCAGGCAAAATATTCATAAATTTAGTTTATAGGGTGGCACTAATGGAAATTTCAGTTTGGGCAGGGTGGATTGCCGGTATAGCGATTGGTTTTTTCGTAATCGCTCATTTTTGGTTATTGGGCAAACCTGCCGGTTGTTCAACCGGCTATGGCAACCTTTGCGGTCTTGTATGCAAACGCGTTAAGTTTTTTCGCATGGGTGAGTACAGCGACCTGAATAACTCGAAACTTTGGTTTCTAATCGGGATTCCGTTAGGCGGCTTAGTTTCTGCATTAACCTCTGTGGATAGCTGGCATTTGAGTTTTGACATGGGCATGTACGATGCGATTTTGCCGCAAACCTATTCGGCTAAAGCGATTTGGTTAGTATTTGGCGGCATGTTACTGGGTTTCGGTGCACGTTTAGCCGGCGCTTGTACTACCGGCCATGCTTTAGTTGGCGGCGCCATGCTTAATCCGCCAAGTTTATTAGCCGGTGTTGTATTTTTTGGCAGCGCACTCATTACCACCCATTTATTGTTTGGATTGTAATCATGAAAATACTGAATAAAGTTAACTTTTTTGCGTTGGTGATGGGTGGCTTATTTGGCTTTTTAATGAGTCGCGCCGGTGCCACAACCTATGACTATCACGCCAAAATGTTCCTGTTTATCGACTTTCAATTAATGGAGGTTATTGTCACGGCAGTGATTGTGGCAATGATTGGGGTGTTTTTATTAAAGAAACTTCATATTCACTCAGTGGCGACTGGCGCTGAAGTGGACTTCGTTAAAAAGCCTTATCAGCAAGGGTTGATTTTAGGTGCGATGTTATTTGGGATTGGCTGGGGCATGACAGCGGCGTGTCCGGGTACGATTCCGGCGATGATCGCTGAAGGCAAAATCGGCGCGATCTTTACCTTTATTGGTTTGCTGATGGGCACCATGGCTTATGGTATTTTACAAACCTATATCCACCACGAACACGGTTCAAAATAATCACCACCAGGCCTGGTGGTGATTCGAGATGCCCTAAAGTTTTTGTAAAACTCTAGCCGCGCCGAGATGTCCTTTTTGCGCGGCTTTTTCATACCAAATTTTCGCTTGGTTTAAATCTCGTTTTGTACCGATACCCTTATGGTACGCCTGTGCTAAACGAAACATTGCATAAGGCCCGCCCGCTTCACCGGCGGTGCTGTAGAGCTCAAATGCTTTAGTTTCATCACGTTTAACCCCATAGCCCATTTCAAATAAATAACCTAAGGCTGCGCCGCAAAAAGCATTGCCGCGCTCATAACCCGCCAAAACCAAACTGTAAGCTTGATTGCGGTCTTTTTTAATCCCTTCGCCTTCTGCATACATCAGCCCTAAATGGCACATACTGCGGCCATTACCGCGATCCGCGCCAAGCTGATATAACTCAACCGCACGGCTGCGATCGACCGCCATACCCAAACCCTGTTGGTTTAACAATCCAAGCACTGAATAACCAATGCCGTCTTGGCCTTCTATCGCTTGTTCGGCAAGGCGTGCCGCTTGTGCAAAGTCGCGTTTAACAAAATCGCCTTCACGATACATTTGTGCCAACATCCCCTTAGCCAGATAAGAACCCTTAGCCGCCGCTTGGGTCAATAACTGAAACGCGCGTGCTAAATCGGTTTCGACCCCCAAACCGCGTAAATACATGTGTGCCAATTGCGCCGTTGCTCGCGCATCCCCCTGCTCTGTCGCTTGACCAAGCAGATCAAGTGCTTGCACATAATCAACCGGCACACCTTGTCCCCACTTATACATTTCACCGAGACGGGCGCGCGCTTTCAAATTGCCGCTGTCCGCAAGCTGCTGAAACTGCGCGAACGCTTGTTTAAAGTCCCCCTTAAAACGCGCCTGTGCCGCTTGCTGGAATAACTGTTCAACATCCAAGCTTTGCACAAGTTGCGTGTATCCGGCTAACTGCTCATCGCTGAGGTTATGATTCGTCGACTGCGGTTGTAACTGCTGGCGAAGCAGCGCCAATTGTTGCTGCAATCGATTTTGTTCGGTTAATGAATGGCGTAATGCGTCTTCTAATTGGTGATCGCGGCGTAATCTTTCAACCGCTTGCCTGACTTCCTCCGGGTTGGCTCTCATTTCACCTTCGACATAATAACTGGTGAGATTCCAACGCTCCTGCAACAACTTTAAACTCAGAATACCGGCGGTCAATTGCACCATGTCCTTGGTCATATAGGAGCGACCAAATGAATCTTGATGCAGTTTTATTTCTGTTTGCACATATACACCCAACTCATCCAACAGGGTGGACTTTAAGCCATCCACCGCAGCCACTTTTGCGGTGTACTTAGAGTCATAATCGGTTGCGATATATTCATAATCACGCACAAATACCTGCTCAGCCGCATAAACAGGCGTCAACATAAAGCCGGTTAATAAAAGCTTAATTAACCACATTTGGTTTTTCATTTGCGCCACTCCTCGGCTGAATTAAAACTCACGCTCTTCGGCATCATCCGTTTCTTCCACTAGCAAACCGCAAGCGGTACGTTCGACTTTTTTATCATCAGTCGCAATATTTGGTTTTTTTGCTGGATTTTGCGCAATATCCAACAGGTTTTGGTTGCTAACGATTAAAGACTGTTCAACGTTATTTGTTTGATTTTTCATCACCTTTTCCGCAATTATGAGTTGATTTCCAGTATAATCCGCTTCTTTCCTTTTTTGTTATACCAATACAGGCTTTTTCATGACCACCGATCACATTCGTAATATCGCCATCATCGCTCACGTTGACCACGGCAAAACCACCCTCGTTGACCAACTTCTAAGACAATCTGGTACGCTGGACGTCCGTAAAGACACGGGTGAACGTGTTATGGACTCTAACGACCAAGAGAAAGAACGTGGTATTACGATCCTTGCAAAAAACACCTCGGTGTTATGGAACGGTTACCGTATCAACATCGTTGACACCCCTGGACACGCGGACTTCGGTGGCGAAGTAGAACGTATTTTGTCGATGGTTGACTCAGTATTGTTATTGGTAGACGCGGTTGAAGGCCCAATGCCACAAACACGTTTCGTAACCCAAAAAGCTCTACAGCAAGGTTTAAAGCCAATTGTTGTGGTTAACAAAGTTGACCGTGATGCAGCGCGTCCTGACTGGGTTGTAGACCAAACTTTCGACTTGTTCGACCGTTTAGGTGCAACCGATGAACAGATGGATTTCCCAATCCTATTTGCGTCCGGCTTTAATGGTTATGCCGGTTTTGACTCAGATGTGCGCTCAGGCGACATGACACCGGTATTTGAAACGATTGTAAACAAGGTTGCACCACCTGATGTTGATTTAGGTGGTCCATTTCAATTGCAATGTATTTCGTTAGCGTATGACACTTATAAAGGTGTTATCGGTACCGGTCGTATCAAACGTGGTTCAGTCCAAGTTGGTATGCAAGTAGCGGTTCTGGACAAAGAAGGCAACAAACGTAACGCACGTGTTGGTGAAATTTTCGGTTTCCACGGTTTAGATAAAGTAAACGTAGACGAAGCGCATGCCGGCAACATTATTGCGTTCAGTGGTTTAGACCCATTAAACATTTCTGATACCTTGTGTGACCCAAACCACCCAGAAGCGTTACCACCGTTAAAAGTTGACGAACCAACCGTAAGCATGACGTTCCAGGTCAACACTTCTCCGTTTGTTGGCCAAGAAGGTAAATTGTTAACCTCTCGTCAAATTCGTGAACGTTTAGAAAAAGAATTGTTAACCAACGTAGCTTTACGTGTTGAAGATACCGAAGATGCGAACAAGTTCCGTGTTTCAGGTCGTGGCGAATTGCATTTGTCGGTATTAATCGAAAACATGCGTCGTGAAGGCTTTGAATTGGGCGTATCACGTCCGGAAGTAATCTTTAAAGAAGTCGATGGCGAAATCCACGAGCCTTACGAAACCTTAACCGTTGACGTACCAGAAGAAAACCAAGGTACCGTAATGGAACAGTTAGGTATTCGTAAAGCAATTATGACCAACATGGTACCGGACGGCATGGGTCGTGTCCGTATCGACTTCACTATTCCTTCACGTGGCTTGATTGGTTACCGTACTGAATTTATGACCGCAACCCAGGGTAACGGTTTAATTTTCAGCAGCTTCTCACATTACGGTCCAAAATTCGTCGGCAGCGTGGGTGAGCGTACTCGCGGTGTATTGATTTCAATGGGTACAGGTAAAGCGCTTGGTTTCGCCTTGTTCAGCTTACAAGAACGTGGTCGTTTATTTATCGGTCACGGCGATGAAGTGTATGAAGGCCAAATTATCGGTCTACACAGCCGTGAAAACGACTTAACCGTTAACCCGTTAAAAGGTAAGCAATTAACCAACATGCGTGCTTCAGGTACGGATGAGGCGATTGTA
>DIJW01000001.1 GCA_002421475.1 Thiomicrospira sp. UBA5634
AAGCCATGTGCCAAAGTTTGAGCAGATGACCAGGCCTGGTGGTCGGTTTCTTCTGTAAGGGCATTTAATTGGCGGGGTAATTCAGAAAAGTTATGGCTTAACTGCTGTGCAAACTGTTCTAATAACAGTTGATACAGCATTTCATTACCTTGCAGTTGCGCCAAACCACGCTCAATGTTAAATCCGTCTAATGAGGTGATCAGGCCGGTAATCGGCTGCGTTTCAGCATCTATTGATTTGGTTGATAACCACTGTGCTAATGTTTTGTAAAGCTCTTGGCGATCAATCGGTTTACCCAAATGCGCATTCATACCGTTTTGCATCGCTTTTTCACGATCTTCAATCATCGCCGCCGCCGTCAGCGCGACAATCGGAATCGTTTGATTAAAACTTCGAATCGTGCGAGTAGCTTCGTAGCCGTCCATAATCGGCATTTGAATATCCATTAAAACCACATCAAAATGTTTGTTTTTAACTTCCTCAACCGCCTGTTCACCATTTACGGCAGTTTCAACCGTTAGCCCCATACGTTTGAGTAACTCGCTGGCCACTTCCTGATTAATTTCATTGTCTTCAACCAACAATACGTGCCCGGCTAAACGTTGAATTTGAATTGCAGGTTTTGCATAGGCGGATTTTGCACGCAGGGATGCCAATTGCTGCGCGTTACACTGTTCTAGCGGCAAAACAAAGCTAAAAGTTGAGCCTTGCCCCATTTGACTCATAACCTCAATACCGCTGCCGCCCATGGCTTGTACTAAACGTTGACTGATAATTAGCCCCAAACCGGTTCCACCGTGTTGGCGGGTAATTGAGCTGTCGGCTTGGGTAAAGGGGCGGAACAACTTGGTTAAGTCTTGCTCAGCTATACCGATTCCACTATCGCTGACGGCAAACGACAACCAGGCCTGGTGCACATCTTGTTTGACTAAGGATACCTTTAATTCCACACGCCCTTGATCTGTAAACTTAATCGCATTGCCGATAAGGTTAGTCAGCACTTGACGGATGCGCATTTCATCACCCAAATAGGCTTGCGCCAACTGTGGGTCAATATCCCAACGTAATGCGAGTTCCTTTTTTTGCGCCATTTGACTGAATAGACCGGATAGTTGATCCATCAGGTTATCAAAATAAAACGGGTGTGAATCAATCTGCATTTTGCCTGATTCGATTTTTGAAAAATCGAGTATATCGTTAATAATCGACAATAACACTTGGCTGGATTGTTGAATTTTGTTTAATTGACTGCGGGCTTTTTGCGGCAACTCATCTTGTAAAGCTAACTCACTCAAGCCCATGATGGCATTCATCGGGGTGCGAATTTCGTGACTCATATTAGCCAAAAACTCAGATTTAGCTCGACTGGCGGCTTCGGCTTCTTGCTTGGCTTTTTGCAACATTTCTTCACGTTCACGTTGCATCTGTTCAATCATTTTTTGCTGGGTAATATCTATGTGAGTACCCATTAACATCAGCGGTTCACCTTGATCATCCCAACTCATGACTCGACCACTGGTTTGAATCCAAACTGTTTTGCCCTGTGCGTGGCGCAGGTGAAATTGCACTTTATAACCTTGTTTGGCCTGGATTTGCTGTTTGATACTTTCCATCATGCTTTCAATATTCGTATCAATCAACAATCCGGTCACATTGGCAAAACTCGGCTCAAGCGCACCCGGCTGGTAACCTAACTGATAAAAACATTCGTCAGACCAATCCACTTGACCTGTTTGATAATTCCACCACCACAAGCCGGTGTGAGTGGCCTCCATCGTGAGTTTAAAGCGTGTTTCGGCTTCTTTTAACGCAATTTCTTGCTGTTTACGTTCGGTGACATCGTGGATATATCCATGCCACAAGATGCTGCCATCTTCTTGTTTGACCGGTGTCGCTTGCCCATTCACCCAACGCTCAACGCCTGATGGGAATCGAACGCGATACTCATCTTCCCAAGGCGTTAAGTTTTTTGCCGATTGCATGATTGAGGCAGTGACCCTGGCTAAATCATCCTCATGAATGCGTTTAAAAACTAATTCCGCATTATCTTTTGCTTGTTCCGGCGTGACATCATAAATATCGACCATTCCCGGGCTGGCGTAAGGGAACGCACTGCGCCCATCGGGATACAATACAAATTGATAAATAACCCCCGGCACGTTTTCTGCGATTCGATTTAGTCGCTCTTTTTCCAAACGTCGATTGGTTACATCGGTATGGGTGCCGATCACCCGTAAAGGTTTGCCGTCTTGGTCACGACTTATCGCGCGCCCACGATCTAAAATCCATTTATAACTGCCGTCTTTACAGCGCACGCGGTGCACGTTTTCGTAATAATCCGATTCGCCGTTAAAGTGGCGATTTAAATCTGCCATCACTTGCGGCCAATCATCCGGATGCACTCTAGCGGACCATTCGGTTAACGCATCACCTACTTCATCGTCTTCATAACCCAACATGGATTTCCATTTGGAAGAAAAATAGACCTTATCGGTTTGTGCATTCCAATCCCATACACCTTGATTGGTACCGTCAAGTACCGATCGCCAGCGCGCTTCGTTTTCTTCCAGCGCTTGCTGGATACGTTTCCGCTCGGTGATATTATTATCAACACCTCGATAACCGCTAAAGTGGCCGGATTCGTTATAAATAGGCATCGCGTTGGTACTAAGCCAGACCAAATTACCATTGCGATGTTGGGCAACGTTTTCAAACTCACTCAAGTTCACACGCTGTTTTATCATCGCAAAGGTGTCACGTTTAAAATCCTCACGCCCTGTTTCAGGGTGTAAATCATAATAGTGAACTTTACCGATCAATTGTTGCGGACTGTACCCCAACGTGCGTTCAACAGCTTGGCTGATATAGGTATACAAACCCTCAGGATCAATTTCCCAAATCACTTGGCCGGCTTGATTCGCTACCGATGCAAAACGTTCTTTCGCCAGTTGCAGTTGTTGTTTTGTCTCCAACTGGTCGGTTTGATCAAGCAAATAACCGTATAACCGATCTAATTTTCCTTGCTCGTCGAACTCTGCTCGAGTGTAGTCATACATCCAATGACTAACGCCCTGGCTGTCTATTAAGCGGTAATGCTGCTCCCAATGAGTTAATTTTTGCGCAATATTGTGACTAACTTCTTGGGTGATGCGTGTTATATCATCTGGGTGAATTAAATTGATGTAACGAAAGTCATCTTGCATAAACAGCTGTTGGTCGTAACCCAGCAGTTGTTTGATGTTCTGTGACACAAACGAGACCGGCCAACCCTCTTCCGGTCGCCAAAC
>DIJW01000154.1 GCA_002421475.1 Thiomicrospira sp. UBA5634
GCACCACCACATTAATAATCCACAAGAAGAAACCGATACCCACCACTAATGCAATCAATAACACTACGATTGTTACTGTCATCGCCATATTGGCGGCTTGGGTACCTTGATCCGATGATTCCTGGCTAAGTTGTTTTTGAAACTCAATAAATTTATTGATTGAGTCACGATAGTTAGCACTTAATTGACGTGTTTCCGCTGACATATAAAGTTTTAACGCTTCATCTTTTTTGCCGCTAGTTGCCAACTCCACCATTTTACGGTTATTTGCAGCCTGTGCTTGGCGATGTTTGATTGTTTCATTTAGCAGAGCAACGCCTTGCGGTGATGTAATCGTCGTTTGTAAATATTCAAAAGTCTTTGCATTATTCGCCGTCGCGTCTTTGATTCGATCCAACGCCCGCTGCGTGTCAACTGGATCTTCACTCAAAATTACTCGTGCGATATCACGCTCATTCACGACTCGGCGTTGATTGGCTGATTGCAGCTCCACCATTTTAGGAACTCGATCTTCTACCACTAAAGTTAAAGATTCATCAATTTTAGAAATCTGAGTTAACGCTGCAACACCGATGACTACCGCCATTAAAATCAGTACCGAAAACGCTAATATCAGCCTTAGTTTAACCGTCATAATTAAGCCCTTAAATTATTCAATTTGTTCGATTTACTTTAAAAATTCTTTTTAATACACACAAAATCCCACACACTATTACTTACCAGCTAGATAAGTCGGCGCTAATATAAATTAACCTAGTAGGCAGATCAAGAATTTTTTGTATAAAATTTATACTTAATTGTTACCGAATTATTACGTAATAAATAAAAACCACAAGTATTACAAAAAAACAAAGAGATTTAACTTAATGAAAGTATTGACAATATCGAAAGCCAGGCCTGGTTGTGATGGAGCACCAGGCCTGGCGAAAAGAACGGCAGAAAATTAAACGGTTTGAACCCTATACCTATACCACTTTAAATTGTTTGGAATAGCCATGAACATCTGCGGCCATTTGATACAGACGATCAACTGACTTCGCAACCTCTTCATTACCTGCAGCCACTTGCACTGACGATTGTGCAATCTGCTCAACTCGCTGAGCAATAATTAACATACCGGTTTCATGTTCTTTCAAGAAGTTTCGAATCTGATCAACCGATAAGGTCACTTGCTGTGCTTTATTTTCCAGTATCGAAACGGCATCACCGGCTTTATGTGCCAATTCAACACCTTGGCGCATATTTTTAATGCCCTCATCAACATCATGATTCACTTCATCAATCATGCTTTGGATTTTGCCAATCACTTTCGAAATTTCGCTGGTTGATTGTGCTGTACGATGCGACAGATTTCTAACTTCATCCGCTACCACCGCAAAACCACGCCCATGTTCACCTGCACGTGCCGCTTCAATCGCGGCGTTAAGTGCTAACAAGTTAGTTTGTTCTGCAATGTCTTCAATCGTATTTACAATACCGTCAACTTCTTTTGACATGTTTTGCAAGGCTTTAAGGTTTTCAGTGGCAGACGAAATCTCTTCTGCCATTTGGTTGATACCATCGGCAGATTCATGAACCGTTTTTGAGCTGGCAATGGCGGCATCAACTGAAGCTTGCGCCAGTTCTTGAACATGATCCGCTTGATCTGAAATCTGCTGCATCGCGGCGGTTAATTGCTCAACCGTCACCGCCACCTCTTCGGTTGATTCTTTTTGATTTAGCGCGGCTTCGCTCAGTTGCGAACTTTGCTTATCAAGATGTTGTGCCGCATCACTCAAATGTTTGGCGTCATAACCCAAATCATAAATCAGTTCACGCAGGCGATTTTGCATTGCAGTTAAGGCATTCATTAATCGCCCGGATTCATCACTATCCATTACCGGGGTGTCAAAATTTAAGTCGCCGGATGATATGCGTTCGGCGACTTGCACTGATTTTTGCATCCGATTCGATAACCAGCTGGCCAGTTGCCAAACCGCAACCAATGTCAGTAAGCCAATTAACACAATTAAACTTTGCACCATGATAAAACTTGATCCGATAGCAGCAGACAAGTTTGTCAGCGGAATTGATACTGCTAACGCACCCCGCACATCACCGATTTTCCAATCTTTTTTGGGTGAATCTGCATGACTGTTATGACAGGCAACACAACTCTGTTCGTTCATCACATCGGCTACCGCATAACGAAAAACCGGTGTGCCGGATTGATTTTCAATTACAAAATACTCACCGTTCGCCTGCTGTGTCAGCCATTGCAATGCCTGTTTTTCAAAACTATCCAATTTAACGCTATCACCTGTGCGAAAACTAAACGGCATGTCACTGTAAAGTCTTAACTTACCGTTCACATCACTCATTTCCCCGAGAGCGCGCATAAAGCTGGCCGGTAATGGAATGGTTCGATTTTCAACACTTGGTTGATGGTGAATACCGATTCCTGCAGATTCCGCTACCGGTAAAATATGCTGATTATAAAAACTACGGGCATTTTTTGCGTTTTCAACGCTGGCACGTGCCGCGGCCTTACCCGCCTCCATAATCACATCTTGTTTTAATACCAATGCTTGTTGCCATAACAATGCGGTGAGAATTAACCACATTAGTAACATCGGCCAAAATACTTTGCTTTTAATCGGCAACGACACTAATCGCTGTTTAATACGCCAAATTTTGCCGCGCATACCTTTCGGTACAACACGGCCTTGATCAAGTTTAATTGTCGAATCTATATTCATCGCTTCATATAATGATTGTGCTTGATCAATTTCTACTTGTTTCGGGCCAGTACGAAATGACAAATAACCTTCATCTACCGGCGTTACCGTAGCTTTAACCCAATAAAAATCACCATTTTTACGGCGATTTTTTACCAAGCCCCGCCACATTTTGCCGTCTTTAACCGAATCCCATAAATCACGAAAGGCTTCTGCCGGCATAAATGGGTGACGCACGACGTTATGCGGATGACCGATCAACTCTTGTCGACTGTAACCTGATGCCTGTTCAAAATCGGGATTCACCCGTGTAATACGGCCAATTTCGTCGGTGCGCGTAATAATCGCTTTACCGTCCAATAATTTATACTCAGTGCCTGATTTTGTTTGTGTGTGTTTTTTCATAAAGTGACCTTGAGCTTATTCCTTGGCAAAACAGATTAATAAAAACACCACAGCAATAAATACGCCAATATTTATAGGGAAATAAACTTTTAACTGGTGAATTAACTCATCTGATAGTTTTAAAAGACTTAGATAAATTAAAGACTTTAGTCATCCTATAGCGTCTGTTAGAATGCCAGGCTGTTTATAAGTTAATAAAGTTATCGCTCATGCTCAAACCGCCTCGTATCGTCCAACGCCCATTACACTCGGATGTATTTGCGGCTGCACTCGATTTGGGCTTAACCGATTTGCAAGCAAGATTGGTCGCTCAACGGTTAGATAAACTTGAAGAAATTGAAGCGATTGTATTTCCCAAACTCAAACACCTACAACATCCAAGTGAACTCAAAAACGCCCAACAAGCCGCTGAACTGATTGCAAATGCCATTCAGGGCACAGGGTTAATTGTGTTATCGACGGATTACGATACCGATGGGGTTACATCCGCTTGGGTCGCATTTCATGCTCTGACTGAATACTTTGGTGTGCCGTCGCAACGTGTTGTGCATTTAATTGGTGAGCGCAAATCCGGTTACGGTATTAGTGACGATGTTGTAGAACGCATTTTGCAGCTGAATAAACCGATAGATTTAGTGATTTCCGCCGATCAGGGTTCCAGTGACGAACCACGTATCAAACGCCTTGCCGAAGCAGGTATTCCGGTTTGTGTGACCGATCACCATCAAATGCCGACCGAAGGTGCACCGCCAAGCGCAGCTTGCACCGTTAATCCGCAACAAGTCGGTTGTGACTACGACAAAACGGTAGCCGGTTGTTTTGTGATTTTTTTGGTAATGAGCCAAGTACGTCAAGTGCTGATTCAACGCGGTGTTTTAACTGAAGATGCACCCAGTTTGCGTGCGCTGGCCATTCATGTTGCCTTAGGCACCATCGCAGATAGTGTCAGCTTAAAAAGCCCGAATAACCGCGCGATTGTGCTGTCAGGTTTACAGCAAATTAATCAATTTACTCACCCTGCTTGGCAAGCGGTGCGTCAATTAAACGACAATCAAGGCCGGCCGTTTAATGCCGAGTTTTTAGCGTTTCAAGTCGCTACTCGAATTAACGCCGCCAGTCGAGTGAGTGATGTTACGACTGCATTTCATTTCCTTAACGCTACAGATCAGGCCGAAGCCACTCGCTATTTGCAACAATTAGACGCGGATAATCAAGAACGCCGCGATCAACAACAATCCATGTTGGCGCAAGCGATGGAAAAAGCCGCCGAACAATACCATCCGCACCGTTTTAGTTTAGCGATCGCGTTGGAAGGCAATGCCGGTATTCAAGGGATTATTGCTACCCGTGTCGGTGAAAAATTCGGTGTACCTTGTGTGGCGATGACTGACTTAAATGATGGAACCCTAGCCGGAAGTGGACGCGGCATTGTACCGGAGCTGGATTTACGCCTCGCGTTTCAGTGGATGGAAGATCAACATCCGGGATTATTTATCTCGATGGGAGGACATAAAGGTGCTGCCGGTTGTCAAATTCCTATCGAGTTATATCCGCAGTTTCATAACTTATTTGAAAGTGCCGTTCAATTACAACTGGGCGACACCCCGCCTTCGCCGTTAATTGAAACCGATGGTGAATTACATGCTCACCAGCTCACTACGGCGTTAATTGATGAAATTGCGCAGCTAGAACCCTTTGGGCGCGAATGGCCGCAACCACAGTTTACTGGTCGTTTTCGCGTCGTTGAAGCCAAGCGCGTTGGTCAAAATCAGGCGCATTTATCACTTAGTTTATTGGCCGAAAATGCCGCAACTCCAATTAAAGCCATTTATTTCAATGCATTAGAATCAGCCAACCAACCCCTACCATTTGACCGACAAGATTGGATTGATTGCGTTTATCAGCCAAGCCTAAATACCTTTATGGGGCGCAGTTCTCTACAACTACGTTTACAGTGGGCGCAAAAACATCTCGACGTTTAGACTCGCAGAGTGTTTAGCTATAAAAAAACCGGCTAAAAGCCGGTTTTTTTATTATTAAAGTCCCTAAAAACGCAAGCACCAGGCCTGGTGCTTGCTAAAAACTTAATTAAAAAACGCTAAAATTTCGTCTTCGATAAACTGTTTATCAATGACCAAACCTTGAGTTTCGGCTTGATCAAATAAACGTGCGATTTGCGCAGGAATTTTAACTTTTGCTTTGTCTGCAATCAGTTTAAGCGCTTCAACGTCTGAGGTTAACGCTGAACCAAACAATGCCTGTGCTATCACCGGCGAAAACTTCGTCCATTCAGCAGTTGAATATACAATGGTTTTTAAGGCTTTATTCGCGCGGCCGGTTTCATACACCTTCATACAGGTTGCGGTATGCGGATCCATTAAATAACCCTGCGCAAAAGTCTGTTTGATATAGTTTTTGCCTTCGTCATCTGTGCAATAATCCGCACCAAACAACGCTTGAACTGTCGCCATTTCATCCGCATTTAACTGATAAAACTTATGCTCATCTAGCGCTAACATCAACTCTTTCGTACGTTGCGCGCCAAATAAATCAAATAAAATACGTTCAACATTGGATGATTTTAAAATATCCATTGCCGGTGACGTGGTTGGAATTACTGCGCTATTACGCAAGTCATAACAACCTTCATTAATAAACTTGGTCAACACATTATTGTTATTCGATGCGATCAGAATCTTTTCTACCGGCAAGCCCATTTTTAACGCGTAATAACCGCCTAACGCATTACCGAAGTTACCGCTCGGCACATCTAAATACACCTTGTCACCCAAACTAATCGCGCCTTGACGCACTAATTCCAGGTAACTATGGATGTGATAAATCGTTTGGAAAATAATACGGCCAAAGTTGACCGAGTTGGCGGCAGATACCTGAATGCCGAGTTCTTTTAGTTTGGCGCGAAACGGTTTTGACACCAATAAGGCTTTGAGCGCACTTTGCGCGTCGTCAAAATCACCTTTAATACCGATTACTTTTAAGTTTTCGCCGGTCTCGGTCACCATTTGCAAGCGCTGCACATCTGACGTACCGCCGTCAGGATACATACACACCACTTGAACATTGGCTTTATTACGGAAAGTATCCAATGCTGCCGGACCGGTATCGCCACTGGTGGCGGCTAAAATCAGAAAACGTTCGTCACGCGCTTGCGCTACTGCCGATAAAACCGTACCAAACGGCTGTAATGCCATATCTTTAAATGCACGTGTCGGGCCGTGATATAACTCGCTGACAAATAAATCGTCATTCACTTTAACAACCGGTACCGGATTAGCCGGATCATCAAACTGATCATACAATGCCACCGCTTGCTCAATGACTTTGGCATCAATATCCACCTCAAACGCGGCCAGCACCGCTTTTGCCAAAGTTTTATAATTTGAGTTTAAGTGATTGCGCAAAAACGCCAAGCCTAAATTCGGCAAACTTTTTGGTGAGTACAAGCCACCAAACGATGACATCGGGCTCAGAATAGCCTGTGAAAACGTCACTTCAAGAGGAAATTGACCGTCATTACCGCGTGTTTCTATAAAGTTCATAACTAAGCCCTAACTAAGCCTTATCGGCAATTTGTCGTGTCTAAAATGGTGTATTTAAAATAATTGGCGAATTATACCGAAAAAGCGCGGCGGTCGCGAATGCCGTCTATCTATCACAAAGATTTCAATGGATTACGCCAGCGCCAAAAACGTTTTAAATGGGAAGGCTCCAATAAGTAACCCTGTTCAAGTCCCAAGTCGATAAATAACGAATGAATACGTCCAGCCTTAACATCCGCTAATAATGGACTTAACCATTGGGTTTCCAACATCTGTAATGTCTGCATAAACAATTCACCGTCATCAAAGTTTGCCGGATTAAAGGCAATAAAATGTGCTTCTGCAGTTGTGCGCTGAGTGCACCAGGCCTGGTGGTTGATCGGTAAAGCCTCATACGCGGATTGCGTGAAGTGTGCCAAACCCTTTAAATAAGATTGCTCGGCAAAAATTTTGGCCTGTGGTCGCATTTGTAAATTCGCCGGTTTAACCTGACCTTCGCCCCATATCCATACGCTATTAACTTCCATTAACCCACGTTCACGGCGTGCGATATTAACGGGATGAGTGTAAAACAACATCTGAGTTTCATTCATCAATTTACGCCAGTAAGCCCCCGCATGACCTTGTGGAAAACGGTTCTGCAACGATTGGTAGGCTACCAAGTCAAGCGCGGTGGCCTGAATATCTACAGGCTGTTTAATTCGCATAAACCAGGATGTTGGTGTGCCTATTTCCAATTGAACCCCATCCTGCGCAAAATGCTGGTTAAAACTTGTAACCAACCCTTTCGCTTCTTCGGCAGTAATAGCCAAGTCCTGCGGCGGAAACAAGACCAGCGTATCGCGATCCGCAACCAGGTGCACCGGATCAACGCGTAACCAAAAAACATTTTCATCAAAATCTGTCAACTCAACCGCCGCTGTTGCAGGGGCGGCGGCCAATGTTTGTGGTTGATGAAATAAATGGCTAGCCCGCTGATAATAATTGTGTGTCTTTAACGGATAGGCATCAGATTTCGCCAGTAACGACCCTAATGCAGCAAACTGTTTGTGCCAGTTAGCATCCGCCAACCCGAGGTGCGGTTGCGTTAACAACTGTGGAAACCATAAACTGACCGCTTGACTCATACCCTTCCTCGTTTAAATAAAAAAACCGGGATTTCCCGGTTTGGTTGGCCTAATTAAACAGCCTTTAACTCATTGCGCCAATTCGAATTCGGGCAATTTTACCTTCAACGTCTTTTAGGTTTTCTAACTCAGCCAACGCATGATTAAAACGAGACTCTTGCACAACATCTGTTGTAAACACCATTAAAGCAAAATCCGCTTCTTCACCTAACGGCTCTTGATGTAAATGTTCAATGCTAATGTCGTGATTGGCTAAAACTTGTGAAATTTTGGCTAATACCCCAGGGTGATCTTTTACAGTACAACGCACATAATAAGCCGTTTCAATTGCATCAATTGGCTCAAATTTGGCATCACGTTGAATCGCATCCGGTTGAAACGCCAGGCCTGGTACATGACTATCAGCCGGCGCATCAAAGCCTCGTGCTAAATCAATTAAATCGGCCATCACCGCACTGGCAGTTGCACCTGCTCCTGCTCCAGGACCGTAGTACATGGTTGAACCCACATGATTACCGTTTACCATTACCGCATTCATAACCCCATTCACATTGGCAATTAACACCGTTTTTGGCACCAATGTTGGATGAACACGTAATGAAAAGCCATTTGCCGTGCGTGCGGCTGTGCCTAAATGCTTAATTTCATAACCGAACTGTTGCGCAAAACGAATGTCATCGGCACTCACTTGACTGATACCTTCGGTATAAACTTGAGTAAAATTTAACTCAATACCAAATGCCAATGCGGCCAGGATCGTTAATTTGTGCGCGGCATCAATACCTTCAACGTCATAAGTTGGATCCGCTTCAGCATAACCCAAGTCTTGCGCTTTCTTTAACACCACGGCAAAATCCGCACTGGGTTTTTTCATTTCCGTCAGGATGTAGTTACCCGTTCCGTTAATAATACCGGCCAACCATTGAATCTGATTTCCCGCCAGGCCTTCACGCAGCGCTTTAATCACCGGTACACCACCGGCTACCGCCGCTTCAAAGTAAATCTGAACGCCATGTTGTTTCGCTAACGCAAACATTTCATTGCCGTACAAAGCAATCAAGGCTTTGTTGGCGGTAACAACGTGTTTACCGTTTTTAATCGCTTGCTCAACTAAGTCTTTTGCCAGGGTTGTTCCGCCCATTAACTCTACAACCACTTGAACATTCGGATCTTGCACAACACTAAATGGATCGTCTGTTAACGCAATCCCATCGGTATTGACATTACGTGCACGATTTAAATCACGTACTGCAATCCGTTCAACGCGAAAGCTTTTTCCTAAACGACGTTCTATCTCCGGTAAACTGGTGCGTAGAATATTTACCAAACCGCCACCAACAGTACCTAAACCCAACAATCCTAGTGTTATAACCTTCAAAACTACACTCCTTGAATCAAGCCGTCTTTTTTAAACATTTCACGAATACCGCGAATGGCTTGACGAGTCCGATGTTCATTTTCAATTAAACTAAAACGTACGTGACCATCACCATAAGTTCCAAAACCAACACCCGGAGAAACTGCAACCTTCGCTTCGATCAACAGCTTTTTAGCAAACTCAATCGAACCCATTTCACGATAAGCAGGCGGAATCGGGGCCCACAAAAACATGGTTGCTTTTGGATATTCAACTTCCCAACCTATTGCGTTTAAACCTTGGCAAAGCACATCACGACGGGCTTTATACATATCACAAATTTCTTGTACGCACTCTTGTGGCCCTTCAAGAGCGGTAATGGCCGCCACTTGAATCGGCGTAAAGGTGCCGTAATCCAAGTAAGACTTCATGCGTTTTAACGCGTGAACTAATGTCGGGTTGCCCACCATAAAACCAACACGCCATCCCGGCATGTTGTAACTTTTTGACAAGGTGAAGAATTCAACCGCGATGTCTTTCGCACCTTCAACCTGCATAATCGACGGCGCAACATAACCATCAAACACGATATCAGCATAAGCTAAGTCATGTATAACCCAAATATTGTGTTCTTTGGCGATTTTAATCACACGTTCAAAAAAATCGAGTTCAACCGTTTGCGCAGTCGGATTGCCCGGAAAATTCAATACCAACATCTTAGGTTTCGGCCAGGAGTCCTGAATGGCTTTTTGTAACTCTTCAAAGAAGTCGACATTCGGTGACATTTCAACATGGCGAATATCTGCACCCGCGATCACAAAGCCATACGGATGGATTGGATAAGCCGGATTAGGAACCAATACCGTATCGCCTTGCTCAACGGTAGCTAAAGCTAAATGCGCTAAACCTTCTTTTGAACCAATGGTAACAACGGCTTCTTTATCCGCATCTAAATCCACGTCGAAACGGGTTTTGTACCAATTACAAATCGCTTTACGCAAACGCGGAATACCTTGTGACACCGAATAACGGTGAGTTCCTTCTCGCTGCGTTACCTCGATCATTTTATCTACGATATGTTTTGCCGTATCTTGATCGGGGTTTCCCATACCAAAATCGATAATGTCTTCACCACGGCGGCGCGCTTCCGCCTTGAGTTCCCCCACAATATTGAACACATAGGGTGGAAGACGCTTAATTCTTTGAAATTCGCTAGTCACGAAAAGGCCTTTTCAAGGTTGCTGCAAAAATTGCGAGGTTAAATTAATGGTTTAATTTGGACGAAATTAAACCGATAAATCATACAGAATCTATTGTATTCGTCAATTGCTATTGCGCTAAAATTGGCATTAAATAATGCAGTTAGCAAAAGGCCAATCCAATGAAATTTACTGAACACCGTGATGCTTCAATCAATATTATTCGCCACTACATGCCCGGTAAAGTAACGATTAACCAACAAGAATACCACCAAAGTTGCATTATCACTCAACACCAGGTTATCAACGACTGGAGTATAACCAACATTGAGCAACTTAATGCCGAACATTTACAGCCCTTGCTTGCATTGAAACCGGAAGTGCTGATCATTGGTAGCGGAGAAACCCAAGTTTTTCCGCCTGCAATAATATTTGGCCTATGTGCTCAAGCCGGCATCAGCTTAGAAGTGATGAATAATGCGGCTGCGTGTAGAACTTACAATGTCCTCACCACTGAGGATCGTGAAGTGGTATTAGGACTGATATTGTAGCCAACCGCTACAACTAAAACTAAGGCGCCTTTAATAGCGGCTGGGCATTTACTTTACGCCCTAAATGGCGCGCTTCAAAATAGAGTTTACTGCGATCGGTCGCACCGCTGTTGCCAACATGAGCAATGACCTGACCTTTTTCAACCTTGGCACCTTCTTTAGTTTGCAGGCGTTGATTATGTGCATACACGGTTAAAAAATCATTATCGTGACGAATAATAACCATTAAACCAAAATTACTGATACTGTTTTCAGCATATACAACCTCACCGGCAGCCACTGCACGCACCAAGGTTCCGGCTTCAGCATAAATCTCCAATCCACTAATCCCGGCTGTATCACGTACATAATCGTAACCCAATGCTGCATCTACCGGCCAGCGCCAATCTGTTTTAGGTAAATTTCGTGCTTGAGCCGCATTGACATTAGTCGCTCGTGAGGTGCCGGGCAAAGCTAACTCTTGCCCGGGATAAAGAATGTAAGGTGGGTAAAGATTGTTTTCACGCGCTAAATCATCCAACGATACATTACATTTTTGTGCAATCTGGCTCAAACTGTTGCCACGTACCACAATATAATGCCCTGCATGGCAGTGCCCTGCTTTGATATTAGCTGTACGCGATACTGAAGAACTGCCTTGATCTAAATAACTACGTGGCGCTTGACCACACCCAACCAATAACAAACCCAATAAAGCGACCAAAAAAGCTTGCCACACTTTGAATAACCTTAACATGCGTTACCTTATGATGAGATATAAAACAATTAAACCTACCACGATCCAGCCTAACCATTCTACCCAGCGTCTAATCACCGGCTCACCACGTTGTCCACCGACTTTCATTACCCAGGCGACCAAGAAAAACCGTGCGCCCCGTCCAACAAATGAAGCCAAGATAAACGGCAATAACGCCATATCGGTTGCACCGGCACTGATTGTAAACATTTTGTAAGGCAACGGACTAAACCCCGCAATAAAGACTATCCATACACCATACATATCAAAAAACGCAACGATTTGCTCATATTTGGTTTCATAACCCGCTGAAACAATAAATGGCCAAATTGACTCCAATAACAACATTCCGATTAAGTAACCCAGCACTCCACCTAATGTAGAAAATAAAGTCGTAATCCAAGCGAAACGCATGGCTTTTTCTGGTTGCGCCAAACTCATTGGCATCAACATTACATCAGGAGGAATTGGAAAAAATGATGATTCAGCAAAACTCATTCCACCCAAATACCATGGTGCTTTCGGGTGTTTTGACCAACGCAACGTTAGGTCGTATAACGGAGCAAATATCTTCACAACTCAATTCCTGTTTTTAACGGCACAAACATAACCTCTCCTAAAAAAGTTTCTTTTACGCCAGTGCTGGTTTTTTCATAACCTTTTAACACCTGTTGTAAATCACCGATCGGTAATACTAATCGGCCGCCTTCAGCCAGCTGATCAATCAATGTGTCAGGCAGCTCTTTGGGTGCGGCAGCACACAAGATTCCATCAAAAGGTGCCTGCTCAACCCAACCCCAGTGACCATCACTAATGTGATAATCAATATTATTTAGACCTAACTGCGTTAATACACGACTTGCTCGCAGTTGCAATAATCCGATACGTTCCACTGTGTAAACGCGTTGCGCCAATAAAGCTAAAACCGCTGCCTGATAACCCGATCCGGTGCCAATATCTAAAACCTTATTAAGGAGGCGACCACCACGAATCCACTCAGTCATTAACGCAACAATCCAAGGTTGAGAAATAGTTTGCCCATACCCAATCGGAAGCGCCGTGTCTTCATAAGAGCGACCGACAAACGCCTCGTCCATAAATAAATGTCGTGGAGTAACACGCATTGCATTTAGCACCGCTGCATCATGAATACCATGCGTCATCAATCGAGCAATTAAACGATCGCGAGTGCGTTGAGAACATAATCCCACCCCTTGGGCTTGCTCAAAAGCTTCATTTGGATACTGAGGTTTTGCAGCTAAATCTATGACTTGATTGGCCATTTAGGTTCAATCCATTGGCGCATTTTATTTAACATTGCATAATGAGTAAGGTCTATTTGTAAAGGCGTCACTGAAACAAACCCATTCTCAACTGCTTCAAAATCGGTACCTTCCCCGGCATCCGCCGCGGTTCCGGCCGGACCAATCCAAAACATCTTGCCACCGCGCGGATCAACAGCACTCACAACAGGCTCTGATGCATGACGACGTCCTAAACGAGTAACTTTGACGCCTTGAATCAAGGCCAAGGGTAAGTCGGGTACATTAATATTAATAATCGTATTTTGATCTAAATCCTGCATATGCAGGTCTTCCAACAAGCGTGTCACTATATGTGCGGCAGTAGCGAAGTTTTGATCACCGCATAACGAAACAGCAATAGACGGTTTACCTAAAAACCGCCCCTCTGTTGCCGCCGCCACTGTACCGGAATAAAGCACATCATCCCCCATATTGGCACCGGCATTAATGCCGGAAATAACCATATCAGCACGATAAGCCAGCGCGCCATTGATACCTAAATGCACACAGTCAGTTGGGGTACCATTGACACAATATATTTGTTCGCCTTGTTGAGTGATCCGCAACGGATCTAACAAAGTTAACGAGTTACTGGCAGCACTTCGATTGCGATCCGGCGCAATCATAATGAGCTCTTTGACATTGGGATGAGTGAGTAACGCATCATACAAAGTGCGAATACCAGGAGCCAAATAACCATCGTCATTCGATAACAAGATGCGCATGATAGGCTAATCCTTTAAAATACAATTCGATTTCATACGGGATTATAAAGTGTCTAAGCTGTCAGAAGAAGACAAATTGTTGTTTGCACAGGCTACAAAGGATGTTGCACCGCTAAATTCAACACACAAAGTGCAATCACAACCGCCATTACGCAAAATTAAAGTTCGATCCTCCATACTTGAAACAGATATAACCCCAAAATTTGGTGAGGTTGATGTCGTTACAGCTCACCAAACCTTGCTGTTTCACAAAAAGGGATTACGTCTACAGGATTTAAGTCGATTACGTAAAGGCGAGTTTAGCGTAAACTGGCGACTTGATTTGCATGGCGATATTGAAGTTGTTGCCCAACAACGTTTAGTCCAGTTTATCCAGCAGGCATACCAATCACAGGCGCGTTATGCGTTGATTATTCATGGCAAAGGTTATAACTCAGATACCGGCCATCCCTTGTTAAAAAATCTTGTTAACCAATTGTTACGTCAACTACCGCAAGTGGTCGGGTTTTGCAGTGCTTTACCAAAAGACGGTGGTACAGGAGCCGTTTATGTACTACTCAAAGCGCATTAATATTAATACAACCACCAGGCCTGGCGGGGGATAAAACTTAATCACAGATTAAAAGTTAAGGTTCTATTTTATTGATAGGTAACGGATTTTCGATTACCACGGGCATCGCGGCTTCGTTTGGTTGCGGGGCTGGAATGTTACTTGGTTTAATTTCTAAAAACTTAATAAACACTTCATCTTGGGCGACCATACCCAATTGCTGACGCGCAATTGTTTCAATCGCTTGCTGACCTGCTTGCAAGTCACGCACCTCTTCAGCTAACAACTGATTTTGATCGGATTTTTGTTGATTAGATTGCTTTAATTCACTGACACGAGTGGTTAAAGAAAGATACTCACCCAGCCCTCCATCGGAGGACAATAGGCGAGTTAATGACAGAAATACTAAGACCGCAAGGATAGTCAGTAAAATCCTCATCCGTCTGTCAGCACCTTACTTAAGGTTGTAAAATGCTGATTTGCCAGGATAAACAGCTTTTGAACCCAAAGCTTCTTCGATTCGCAACAACTGGTTGTACTTGGCAATACGATCAGAACGTGACATAGAACCGGTTTTAATCTGACCTGCACCGGTTGCTACCGCGATATCTGCAATAGTCGCGTCTTCCNNTTTCACCTGAGCGATGTGAAATAACAGCGGTATAACCCGCATCTTTTGCCATCTGAATCGCATTTAACGTTTCGGTTAAAGTGCCGATTTGGTTTACTTTAATGAGGATTGAGTTAGCAATACCCTTCTCAATCCCTTCTTTTAGAATTTTAGTATTGGTTACAAATAAATCGTCACCCACTAACTGAACGGTTTTGCCCAATTTTTCGGTTTGCATTTTGAAACCATCCCAATCGCTTTCATCAAAGCCATCTTCAATTGAAATAATTGGATACTTGCTACACCAGTCCGCATAAAAATCAACCATCTGCGCAGAAGTTAAAGTACGACCTTCAGAAGCCAATACATAATTACCGTTTTTATATAATTCAGAAGCCGCAACATCTATAGCGATCATAATGTCCTTACCGGCAACATAACCTGCTTTTTCAATTGCTTCCAAAATTACTGTAATCGCTTCCTCATTAGACTTAAGGTCCGGTGCAAAACCGCCTTCGTCACCAACTGACGTATTATAGCCTTTATCATGCAATACTTTTTTCAGTGTATGGAACACTTCAGAACCATAACGAATGGCTTCAGAGAATGAAGGCGCGCCAACAGGCATAATCATAAACTCTTGGAAATCTACGCTGTTATCAGCGTGCTCACCACCGTTAATGATATTCATCATCGGCACAGGCATACGGTATTCATCAGTTTTCAAGTATTCATATAATGCCTGACCTTTTGATGCTGCTGCAGCTTTTGCAACCGCCATAGACACCGCCAAAATAGCATTTGCACCTAAACGTGCTTTATTATGAGTGCCATCCAAGTCAATCATAATTTGGTCAATTTTAACTTGAGCAGTCGCATCCTGACCAACCAAAGCTTGACGAATTTCACCGTTAATATTTTTAACGGCATTTAATACGCCTTTACCCATGAACTTGCTTTTATCACCATCACGTAACTCGATTGCTTCACGTGAACCGGTTGACGCGCCAGAAGGTGACGCTGCACGACCAACAGAACCGCAAGCCAGAATAACATCGGCCTCTACAGTAGGGTTACCACGAGAATCTATAATTTGGCGCGCTTTGACTTCTTTAATCAACGACATCTTTATTAACCTTTTCAATAACTTGTTTTTAAAATTTAAACTCAGTTTAAACCATCACCATGACAAACTA
>DIJW01000101.1 GCA_002421475.1 Thiomicrospira sp. UBA5634
TAAGTCGTATTTTAATCGTGATGCCTCATCAGAAGATGATTTTATTGTTGCGGATCCGGTCACTACGCAGATTAAGCTAATGGCAAACAAAGTCGCTCAAAGTGAAGCGAGTGTGATGATTAGCGGTGAAAGTGGAACGGGTAAAGAAGTATTGGCGCGTTACATACATAAACAGTCGGCACGAAGAGATCAGCCTTTTGTGGCCATAAACTGTGCGGCTATTCCTGAGAATATGTTAGAAGCGGTTTTGTTCGGTTATGAAAAAGGTTCGTTTACCGGGGCAATGAAATCAATGCCGGGTAAGTTCGAGCAAGCCCAAAATGGCACCATTTTTTTAGATGAAATTGGTGAAATGAAGCCGGATTTACAGGCAAAATTATTACGTGTTTTACAAGAAAGAGAAGTAGAACGTATCGGTGCGGTGAAAGCCGTTCAGCTTGATTTGCGTGTTTTAAGTGCTTCAAATGTTGATATGAAAAAAGCCATTGCTGATGGGCGTTTTCGTGAGGATTTGTATTATCGTTTAAATGTCTTCCCTATTCATTTGCCACCTTTGCGTGAGCGCCCGCGTGATATTGCCGCGATTGCTGAAAAGCTGCTGAGTCGCCGCTGCCAACAAGCAAGGGTGCAACCGATTATTGCCGCACCGGCATTAAAAAAATTGGTCGATTATCCGTGGCCCGGCAATATACGTGAGTTGGATAATGTCATTCAGCGCGCGTTAGTTATGATGGTCGGGGATACGATCAATGAGCAAGATGTGCTGATTGATATGGCGCAAACCGTTTCTGCTCCTGTTAAAATATCTTCTACGGAATCAGTAGCGGAAATAACGGAGTTAGAGTCTGAAGATAGTTTTGACCTGAAAGCACGTGAAATTGAGTTGATTATGTCAGCGTTAAAACGTAATAATGGGCATAGACAAAAAACAGCAGAAGATTTAAATTTGAGCCCAAGAACGTTGCGTTATAAACTCGCTAAACTAAAAGAACAAGGTATGGATGTTCTTTAGCGGAAAATCGCGTCAGGACGTTTTTATTGGCATGTGACTTGCTGGTTGTGTGATAATAATTAAATGTCCTATTCACAGATTTTTTTAAAGGGTTAAGTGTTCGATGGATAAGGTTGATACCCAAAGTTTGATGTTGCAAATGCGTGCGTTAAGTGCACAAGCGCAGAATCGTGCCGAAGATAATGTTCCGGCAGTCAGTGAAACCGGTGAGGCGAAAGCCAATGGTTTTGCGAGTCTGTTGAAGCAGTCTATGGAGGCGGTTAATGCAGAGCAGGTCAAATCGAAAGAAATGAAAGAAGCCTTTGAACGCGGTGATGAAGGTGCTGACCTTACCGAAGTAATGTTGCAGGCGCAAAAAGCGAGCCTTTCGTTTCAAGCAATGACTCAAGTTCGAAATAAGCTGGTCGAAGCTTATAAGGACGTTATGAATATGCCTATCTAGATGGCATGTTGTCTTATTAATTCAATATAGAGTGTGGTATGGCTGAATCCGCTTCATTAGATAATAAATTGAATGCCCAGTCTTCGGCTCTGAGTGTTTCCACTCTTATCGATAATTTAACTTCACTTCCTGTGGCCCGTCAGGTCGGTATCATTATTGGCTTGTCTGCTTCTATTGCATTAGCTGTCGGCATTCTGATGTGGTCTCAAACAACCAGCTATACCTTGTTATTTGGCAGTATGGAAGCCAAAGAACTGAATGAGGTTGTGCAGCTACTGGATACCCAAAAAATTGAATATAAGTTGGATGCGAATGCCGGGTCGATTATGGTACCGTCCGATAAAGTGCATGCATTACGCTTGCAGTTGGCATCGGAAGGTTATCCAAAGCAGGTTGAAACCGGTTATCAGTTATTGGATCGTGAACAAGGTTTTGGTATTTCGCAATTTCGTGAAACAACGCAATATCATCGTGCACTTGAAGGCGAATTGGCAAAATCCGTTGCCTCTCTTAATTCAGTTGAATCTGCTCGAGTTATGCTGGGGTTACCAAAACGTACAGTATTTGTTCGTAAACAAGAAGAGCCGACTGCATCAGTTGTGATTAAGTTACGCTCGGGCGGTTCGTTATCTGAAGAGCAAGTAACGTCGATTGTGCATTTGGTTGCGGCCAGTATTCCAAATATGGCTCCCAAAAATGTTACGGTGGTTGATCAACTGGGTAATTTGTTGACGAGTAATAACCAGACAACAAATATGCAAATGAGTCTGAAACAATTAGATTACACGCGCACCGTTGAAGAAACCTTATCAAGTCGAGTTGTAAACTTAATTGCGCCGATTGTAGGTGGTGCCAACAAAGTTAGGGCACAGGTTACGGCAGAATTGGACTTTACGCAGCAAGAGCAGACTCGAGAAAATTATGATCCTGATCCGGCCGCAATTCGTTCAGAGCAAGAAATTCGAGAAATAAACCGGAATGAAGGTCCAACAGGGATTCCTGGTGCTTTAACCAATCAGCCTCCACGTGCTGGTTTGGCGCCAGAGGAAGGATTTACCGGTTCTGATACCGATCCCAATGTACGTAATCTGTCAGAACGCCGTACACGAAATTATGAAATTGATCGTACTATCAGTCATGTAAAAAACTCGGTCGGCAATATTCGCCGCCTGTCAGTTGCCGTGGTGCTGGATGATAAGATTGTTGCTAACGGTACAGAGTTGGTTCGTACGCCGTTATCCGAAGAAGAGTTGTTAAGTTATCGTCGGTTGATCACCGACACTGTCGGGTTGGATGAGACTCGCGGAGATACTTTAACCGTTGTTAATGCTTCGTTTGTTGAACCAAATGATGATTTCTTTGATGTGGTGCCAATTTGGCAAGAGCCATGGTTCTGGGATCTCATGAAACAGTTATTAGCAGCGGTGGCGTTGTTTATTATTGTATTTGGGGTGATTCGTCCAATGCTGCGTGATTTAGCGCGTAAAGAAGAAACCTACCTCGATTATCCGGAAGAAGTACCGGAGGATGAAGAAGAAATTCGTGATGCTGATGAAATTGCGAAAGCTTTAGACAAGATGAATAAAGAGCTTGAAGATCGTATGGCAAATCAAAGCTCGGCTAACTCTGAAGAGGCAGACGCTCTTGAACGCGTGAAAACGCTGGCAGCAAACGATCCTAAGTTGGCTTCTATGATCATTAAACAGTGGATGCAGGAGGAATAAATGGCCGAACCAGCAATTGAAGAGGTTGAAGATTCCCTTGGTCTTAAAGGTATGGATAAGGCGGCGATTTTATTGCTTGCGGTAGGAAAAGAGACTGCAGCCTCAATTCTTAAACATCTAAATCCTCGAGAAGTGCAACAACTAGGTACTGCGATGACAAGTGTCGAAAAAGTTACCTATGAACATGTTCATATTGTAATGAAGGATTTTCTTGATCAAGTTGGTGTTGATGCGTTGGGTGTTGATCCAAATGAATATGCACAAAGCTTGATGACTGATGCACTTGGTGAAGGTGGCGGTTACTTGATGGATGCAACTTTGTTTGCAAATCAGGTAAAAGGGCTTGAGGCGCTAAAATGGATGCATCCTTTAACAATCGCGAATATGTTACGTAACGAGCATCCACAGGTAGTCGCTATTGTGTTGTCTTACTTCGATTCTGAGCAAGCGGCAGAGGTTTTAAAAGGTATCCCTGGGCGTTTTCAGTCAGAAATTATTTATCGTATTGCAACCTTAACCACCATTCAGCCCAGAGCTTTATTTGATTTGAATGATGTACTTGAAGGTGGTGCTCGTGACAGTGATGGCGGTAAGTTGGCGTCAATCGGTGGTGAAAAACGCGCGGCAGAAATCCTCAACTTTGTAGGCGGTGGGCTCGATAGCAAAATTCTTGATGAAATTGCAGTTGAGCATGAAGATATCAGCAAAGCTATTCAAGACAAAATGTTCGTGTTTGATGATATCAACGGAATTTATGATCGTGGTGTGCAAACAATTTTGGCGGATGTGCCAAACGAAATATTGGTTATTGCGCTGAAAGGTGCAGAGAAGACTTTAAAAGAGAAGTTCTTGAACAATATGTCAAAACGCCAGGCCGATATTATGCGTGATGATCTTGAAATGGGTGGTCCGGTGAAGTTAAGCGATGTAGAAGATGCACAGCGTTCTATCATCCAAGTGGTGCGACGTTTAGCCGATGAAGGTAAAGTTGTACTACCGGGTGGGACCGAGGAGTTTGTTTAATTTATGTGCTCTGATGTGAGCCATATCAATGAAGAAACTCAGCCGAGTGATAGTGCTGAACCGGTTGTTACACGTTTAGTTCGTGCGCAAGAAGTAAAGTTGCCTGAAGTTCATGCGTGGCAGTTTATTGATCTTGAAAAAGAAGAGCAAAAACGTGAGCAAGCCATTCGGTCAGAAGTATATGAGCAAATTCAACGTGAACTACAGCCGCAAATCACTCGTCAAACCGCCATTTTAAAACGAGAGGCTTATGAAGAAGCTAAGCAGAGTGGTTATGAGGATGGTTATCAAGCCGGCTTTGAAGCCGGGCAGGCGCAGGGTTTAGAGAAAGCAGAAAATACGGCTCAAGCTGAACTGGCACCTAAGGTTGCAATGCTGGAAAAGGTTCTCGCCAGTTTAGTTCAGCCGCAGCAACTTATCGAAAACAAAGTCTTTGTTCAGCTAGCAGAAATGACGATTATGCTTGCCGAACGAATTATCAATGACGCTGTAATAGCTGATCCACAAAGAATTACGCGCTTTATTGAAGAGGCCGTTGCTTTATTGCCGGAATCTGAGGCCAAAATAGATGTCGAATTACATCCAGATGACTTCAATGTTGTGAGTTATTATCAACAGCAAAATGCTAAGCCATGGACACTGATTGCTACCGCACAAATTTCTCCGGGTACTTGCCGAGTTAAACGTTTAAACTCTGTTGTAAATCATAATTGGAAACAACGAGTTGCCAAATTGTTAACAGATACTGAACAATTAGCCTTATCGCTGGTTGATTCCGACGCGTTAGAAGATGACGCGTCCTCCTTAACGTCCTCCCCCTCATCATGAATTTTTCGTCACAGCTAAATGCTTCACTAGATGTTCAGATTGAACAGTTAAAGTCCCAGTTGCCGCATCCACCAGGCCTGGTGGTGGAGGGTCGGTTGGTGCGTATGGTCGGTATGACACTTGAAGTGGTTGGAACCTATGCACCAATCGGTTCGCGTTGTTTAATTATGCATCCACACGCAGATCCGGTTATGGCCGAAGTGGTTGGTTTTCATGATGAAAGATTGTTTTTGATGCCGGTCGGAGAAATTCATGGTTTGGCACCAAATGCGCGGGTAATTCCGCTCGAAGGTGGTGTTAAGGTAGCGGTTGGTCGAGGTATGTTAGGCCGCGTAATTGATGGTCGAGGACGACCATTGGATGGTAAAGGGGCAATTTTAACCGATGCCTTTGTTGATCTTGCCGGTAAGCGCATTAACCCGTTGCACCGCCATCCTATAGAACGCCCTTTAGATGTCGGGGTTAAAGCAATTAATGCTTTGTTAACACTTGGGATGGGGCAACGTATCGGTCTAATGGCTGGTACAGGTGTCGGTAAGAGTGTGTTGCTGGGTATGATGACGCGTTATACCAACGCAGATGTCGTTGTGGTCGGTTTGATTGGTGAGCGTGGTCGGGAAGTAAATGACTTTGTACGGCAAAACTTGGGTGCTGAAGGTTTGAAGCGAGCCGTTGTGGTGGCAACACCTGCCGATGATACGCCGTTAATGCGCATGCATGGGGCAATGTTAGCGACGGCTATTGCGGAATACTTTCGTGATCAGGGGCAAAATGTTTTGCTGTTAATGGATTCTTTAACGCGTTTTGCGCAAGCGCAACGAGAAATCGCTTTAGCAATTGGCGAGCCACCGGCTAGTAAGGGCTATCCGCTNNCGCCGGCGACCAAGGGCTATCCGCCATCAGTGTTTGCCAAGTTGCCTCAGTTGGTCGAACGAGCCGGTAATGGACAAAGTGGCGGCGGTTCAATCACGGCAATCTACACTGTATTGGCTGAGGGAGATGATCAATCGGATCCGGTAGTTGATTCGGCTCGTGGGGTGTTGGATGGTCATATTGTGCTTTCTCGTGCCATTGCCGACTCAGGGCGTTACCCTGCGATTGATGTTGAAGCTTCAATTAGCCGTGTGATGATTGAGATTGTTTCGAAGGAACAATATAAACTGGCACAAACGTTCAAAAAGATATATTCAATTTATCAGCAAAATCAAGATCTTATTAGTGTTGGTGCATATCGCAAGGGTTCTAACCCTGAAATTGATTTAGCGATTCAAAAGCATCCTGCTTTAAATCTTTTTCTTAGCCAGCGCATTGATGAAAATTTTAACTTTGCGCAAAGCCTCAATGCACTTAGCCAAACTTTGTCCTAGATATAAAGGTGTCTGATGGTATCTCGTGCTAATCGTATGCAGTTGTTGGTTGATTTAGCCGAGCAAGAAATGGATAGAGCCATTCAAACGCTTAAAGAAATTCAAAATCAACGTGATTATGTGCAGCTTCAACTTAATGATTTAAAAGCCTATCTTGATGAGTATGTCGTCAAAATTTCTAGTTCTGGACAGCGTTTCATGCCCATCCAGTTGCAAACAACGCAGGCTTTTGTCGAAAAGCTAAAGCAAGCGATTCTAAGTCAAACCCAACAAGTTGAATCTTTAACTGAAACCGTTAAGGCAGCAGAGCAGCAGTGGTTAGAAAAACGCGTGCGTTTTAATGCATTACAAAAAGTTCAGCAGAAACTCAGTCGCAATGAAAAAGTAGCATTAGATCGCATAGAGCAGAAGTGGTTAGATGACCTTGCAGCACAAAATTTTATAAAAAATGGTGATAAATAGTTTTTTGGGCATGGTGTTTGCTGTGTGTGGGTTAGGAAATTTTAATCAAGAGATTAGTAATGTTAAATCCAGTTGCAGATCCCAACGCTTTATCCGCTCAGTTAGGTTTTCTAAACGCTAATGTTCCTACTGAATCGGGTATTGGCATGTCAAATGCCAATAAAAACTTTAGTGCCCAACTTCAAGCTTTGATGCAGGGCCGCACTCCATCGCAGGGTCAACTTGGCTTAATTGCACAAGCGAAAGCACTGAATGTGATGGATGAAGCAGCACTTGAGCAGCTTGCACAAAAATTCTCTTTAGAGTTGGATTTGACGGAAGGTGAAACTGTATTTGATCAGCTGTCGAGTTGGTTGGCGGAGCAGGGATTGGTCACAGGGTTTGCTTTTGGGCAAATGCGGCCAGAGAAAAAAATGGCGAATGCGGACTTAACGATGGGTATGCCAGGTGATTCGGATGTGTTAGTTGATGGGGTGCAAAGTGAATTTCAGTTTGTTTCAGGGCAAGAGAATCAGCTTGGTGAATTAACGGATGAGACAACAGACGAAAATCTTCCAGCTGTTTTTGCAGATACTGAATCTTTAGTGACTGCTGGTTCGATTGAAACGAGTTTAGACACTGAGAATATTGCCGATCATGTTCTGCAAACACAAGTCGAAAATACGTTATCTCAAACGCCACAAAACCTGGTTGCAGAAAACACAGTAGATTCAGCTAATATTTTGCCAGGTCAAGACACCGGTGAGTTTAACGCAGAGTGGTTAAATAATCTGGTGGGCGGCAGTTTGGTTGAGGTCGGAACTGAGCTGCAGGCGACGCAAAGCACAGAGTTTGCTGCAGAGCTGGATGAAGTTTCTGCTGACGCTCAGCCTGCAGCATTAGATCTAGCTGTGCCTACAACTTTGGTGAATGAAGTGAACCCACAGGTTATTGGTTTGGTTGCTTCGGATGCTTCAACATCTGTAGCGCAAGCTGAATCACTCGTTTCGTTAGAAGAACAACACTTAATGGCAACGAATCAACAGCAACAAGCTCTTGAGGTTCTGGCGAGTGAGACAGACGCAGCACTGATCTCTGCTAAATCTGGGGCGCTTGGTGCGCAATCCACTGCACCAGGCCTGGTGGGTAATCCGCAGCAAGTGTTCATGCAACGTCAGGCACAGCAAGCAGGTGTTCACTCTCAGTCATCACATGCAAATGGTGTACCGGACGCGATAAAGTCAGATGATCTTGCTGTGGGTGATGTATTGACTAAGAGTGCGGTAGATGCCAGCGCGCGTGTCTTAACTGCCCAGCAGCAGGTAGTACAAAATACGGCTCAACAGCAGGTTTTAAATTTAAATAACCGTGAACTGCAAGCACTCCAACAGCAGGAAGCTTTAAAAGCGTCGGATTTGAAGTTAGTTAATGCGGATGAGTCTGTTGATGCGGAGTTGTTAGTCACAACCTCATCGGTGGGTGAACGTAAAGCGAGCTCACCTTTTTTAGCTTCAATTTCATATCCATTGAGACATCCTCAATGGTCACAATCGGTGGGTAAACGGATTGTGTTTATGGTTAATCAGCAGATGCAACAAGCTCAGATTCGTTTAAATCCAGAGCATTTGGGACCTGTTCAAGTTCGGTTGCAAATAGATCGAGATCAGATGGTTTCGGTTGCAATGACTGCTCAACATGGTACAACGCGCGAAGCATTAGAAGCAGCCATACCTAAATTGAAAGAAATGCTTGAAGAGGCCGGAATCCATTTTGATTCTGTTTCTGTTGAAGATGAACGCCATTTTAGTGCATTTAAGGATGAACAGAGTCAGTCGTCAAGTCGTGGCAAACAAGGTGGTACGAGCGCAAATGACGCTGTAGAGACCGAGTCACCAAAAATCAAAACAAATACCGATAATATGATCGATTTTTATGCTTAGGAGTAAAAAAATGAATGCCATCAGCAAAATAATAATGTTAGTGCTGCTGTCTACCCAGGTCATGGCGACCGAAGCTGAGGTCGGCAGTACATCCATGATGGGCTTTGTTGCCGTTGCCGTAGGGGTTACTGCAGTAATTGTCAGTGCATTAGTGTACTTGTTGTGGTGTAATAAGGCCGGCGTTTGTGACCAGACAGAGTTGGTTTCAGAATTAAACCAAGTCACGCACGAAAACCGTTTTGACCAAATCTTACGCACGCCTAAAACTGATCCTAAATTGCTTCGTGCGTTAAATTTATTATTGGAACAGGCGCAAGAAAATTTGGATGCACAAGCAAAGGAAACGCAAACGGCTCAAACGCAGGTTGCCGAACTTAAACATCAAATAAAAAACTTGAATGAATCACTATCGGAAACACAGCAGCGATTAGAGCTTGCAGAGCAAGTTGTTCCGGCAACGATGAATACAGAAGAATTGAGTGGTTTAGCTGATCAATTAAGTAGTGTCGTTAAGCATATGAATGCCGGATCAAGTGCCGGAATGACATCAGTTGAAAGAGTTATTTCTGAAGTTGGCGGATTAACCGATGAGGTGTCGCGAGCGACTGATGTGATTAAGCAACTTGAATCAGACAGTAGTAATATCGGTACGGTTTTAGTGTTAATTCGTGATATTGCTGAGCAAACCAATTTATTAGCGTTAAATGCAGCCATTGAAGCCGCGCGTGCGGGTGAACATGGTCGTGGTTTTGCGGTGGTCG